>NZ_JBVVQE010000010.1:0-140176 GCF_055811435.1 Mesorhizobium sp. WSM4837 | reverse complement strand
TGGCGGCTTTGCTTATAAACCCCCCCGGGCGGCCCCCCCCCCCCCACAAACCCCCCCCCCCCCCCCCGCCCCCCCCCCACCTCTCCCCCGCATGCGGGGGCGAGGAACCAAGGTTTCAGAGGTCGCCGACAAGCTCCGTGTAGGTCCTCACCGTCCCATCCTGCCCGCGAATCCGCCAGGTCTCCCCGTCCCGCGCCTCGACATAGCACGGCCCGAGCGGCACCTTGCCGCCGCCGTCCGGCAGGTCCAGCACGTAGACGGGGTTGCAGATGCCCGACAGGCGCGCCCGCAAGGCGCTGACCAGCGCCCGTCCCTCGGCAATCGTGGTGCGCCGATGCGCCATGCCGCGCGCGAGGTCGCCGTGGTGCAGGTAATAGGGTTTTATGCCGAGGCGGTACATCAGCTCGCGGCACAGTTCCTCCAGCACCTCGACGGTGTCGTTGACGCCTTTCAGCAGGACGCTCTGATTGAGCAGCACGAAGCCGCCCTGCCGCAACGCGCGGCAGGCTTCTTCGGTGGCCGGCGTGATCTCCCGCGCGTGGTTGAAATGGGTGACGACTGTGACCATCAGCCGGCCCTGCAGCGAGCGAACCAGCCCTGACGTGACGCGCGAGGGCAGCGCTACGGGCACGCGGGTGTGGATGCGCAAGAGCCGCACATGCGCAACCGCCTCGATGCGGGCGCGGATTTCTGCCAGCGCCTTGTCCGGCAGCGACAGCGGGTCGCCGCCGGTCAGGATCACCTCGCGGATTTCGGGGTGGGCCTCGATATAGGCGAAGGCGGGCTCCAGCGCCTCGCGCGAAAAACCCCGGCCGATCGAGGTCAGCGACTCCTTGCGAAAGCAGAACCGGCAATAGACCGCGCACTGGTAGGTCGCAAACAGCAGAACCCGGTCGGCATGGCGATGCGTCAATCGCGGCACCGGGCTGAAGGCGTGGTCGGCGATCGGATCGTCGAGCTCGCCTTCCTGCTCGGCCAGCTCTTCGGGCGACGGGATGACCTGCGCCCGGATCGGATCGGCGGGGTCGCTCCAGTCGATCAGCTCGAGATAGGCTTTTGGGATGCGAACCTTGTGGCGCGTGGCCGCGGCTTGAGCCGCCGCGCGCTCGGCTGGCGACAGCGGCAGGGAGTCGAGATCGCGCACCTGCCGCACGCCGGCGCGAACATCGTCCTGCCACGCGGCGTCGTAGGCGTGCTCGTCGTCGGCCGCCATGCGGCTGGCGTCGGGGATGTCGAGGTGTGAGGTCATCGCAGGCTCCTTGAATTCGGGCTGGATACAGCATTGGAGCCGAGGTGCGAACCCTTGCCGGATGCACTCGCGAACGCGCACGGCGTCGAAGCTGCCAATCTCCCCCCTCGTGGGGAGTGCCCGGCAGGGCAGAGGGGGGCGCGAAGGATCGCCAACCTTGTTCGTTCTGAATGCGCAAAGGACGTTCTAAGCGAATGCGCGTGAGAGCGGATCGGTGAGAGAAGTCGGCGGGACAGCGCCCCCCTCTGTCCTGCCGGACATCTCCCCCACAAGGGGGGAGATTGGCAGCTTCAGCGCCCGCCTGGGTTCTCAGCACGCCCGTCCGGCTTCATGATGATCTCGCGATGCGGATAGGGGATGTCTATGCCGTTTTCCCTAAAAGTGTCCCACAGCGCCAGCAGCACCCTGCCGCGCACGTTGGTCAGGCCTTGCTGAGGGTCGTGGATCCAGAAGCGCAGCACGAAATTGAGCGAGGATTCGCCGAAGTCGGTGAGCCAGCAGACCGGCCGCCGGTCCGCTTCGACACGGCCGACGCTCATGGCGGCCTTGATGGCCAGTTCACTGACCTTATGCGGGTCGGCGTCGTAAGAGACCCCGAAATTCACGTCGAGCCGCACGAGGTTGTCGCTGAACGACCAGTTGATGACCCTTTGGGTGATGAAGTCTTCGTTCGGGATCAGGTACTCGCGGCCGTCGCGCGTCACCACCGAGACAAACCGCGCCCGCAATTCGCGCACCCAGCCGAAAGTGCCTTCGAGCGAAATGGTGTCGCCCGGCTTGATCGACTTGTCGAGCAGGATGATCATGCCGGAGACGAAATTCGAAACCACCTTTTGCAGCCCGAAAGCCAGGCCGACGCCGACGGCGCCGGAGAATATCGTCAGGGCCGTCAGGTCTAGTCCGACGGAGGACAGGGCGATGGCACCCGCCACCAGCACAAGGGCGACCTTTGCGACCTTGCCGACGAGGACGCGGATCGAGGGCGTCAGCTCTTCGGAGATGCGGACGCGCTCGTCGATATACTTGCCGACGACCACCGCAAGCCAAACCGTGGCGATCAGCAGCAGCGCCGCTTTCAGCACCATGAGCGCCGAAAGGCGCACCGCGCCCAACGGTATTGCGAGGCCTTCCATGAAAGTCGCGGCGTCGTCATCGATGCCCAGGATGACGAGGGCCGCATAGATCCAGGTCAGCCAGGCGAGAGCCCGCGCGACAAAGCGATTGCGGACGATGCGCGACAGCACCGACGCAAACAGCCACGCAAGCGATAGCGAGAGCGCGATATAGATGAAATGGGTCCGGCTTGGCCAGGTGACGGCGCGCATGAGAACGAGCGCTGCAAGCAGGAAGACCGTGAACAGAATCCAGTCGGTGCGCCGCAGCAGGGCAACGACGACCCTCAACAGTCCGGGATGCCCCTTGATCTGGCGTGCCCGGCTCTCCATGAGCGGTTCGATGCGCTGCGCTGCGAGCTTCGCGACGAGGAAGAGCACGACGATGATGGCAGCCTGATAGAAAAACCACGGCGTGACGGCGTAGTCGAACCATCGGCTGGCCCAGGCCAGCGATTCATCGATGGCGTTGCGAAAATCCATTCCCACACGACCGTTATGAACTGGCGACCAGCACAATGTCGCCGGCCTGGTGCAGGGTCAAGCCGGCGCTCTGCGCTTCAGCCCCGCGCCCCCGGCGCCTCTTGGCCGGTGCGCTCAACATGCCAGGTATAGCCGCCGCCATAGGAGTGACGCGCGCGGCCAGGAAGCGGCCGCCAGAAACAACAACTGATCGGAGACAACCGCTGGAAAATCGCCAACGCGCAACATTGAATCACTGTTACATTAGCTTGCTCTTAAATTAGATTTAGCGTATGTATGCAGTTGGCCGGTGATCTACCCCCCAACCGGTTAGGCTCGGCGCCAGTCCCGCCCCCCTCAGGCCAACGACGCCGGGCCGCTCGGGGTCTATTTCCTCTTTAAGTATCCCCTACTGTTCCTGTCGCGCAGTTGAGAAGTCGACCGATCGTCGGCCTCTTCGATAATCGATCAAGGGGCGTTCACCACCGGCGGTGAAAACATCGACGACGTCCGCGATCCCCTCAGGTGTCGGCCTTCCCGTCGCCAGCCATGGTCGCTAATCTCGGCTCACGGAAAGAGCTGGAGAAGCGGAATGGCGAACGACTTGTCGCCAAGGCTTTTGGCGATCGTCGATGCGCTGCCTTTGCGGCACGGCATGCGGGTTCTGGAGATCGGCTGCGGCCCGGGTGCTGCGGCGCGCGAGATCGCGCGCCGGATTGGCGACGGCTACGTGCTGGCGATCGACCGCTCGGCCAAGGCCATCACGCAGGCCAGGGCCGCCTCGCGCGCCGAGATTGCAGCGGGCCGGCTGAGCCTGCGTCAGGTCGCCATCGAGGATTTCCAGTTGGAGGCGGACGAGAAGCATTTCGACATTGCCGTTGCGGTGCGCGTCGGCGCGTTGGACGGGCGTCATCCCGAGGCAGGAAAAATCGCCCTGCAACGGCTCAAGGCCGCGTTGACGGCGCAAGGCCGGCTGTTCATCGACGGCGGCGATCCGCTGTGCGAAATTGTGATACACGGCTGAGCAGCCCGTGCTTCCTTTCCGGAATCGAGCGTTTGGGTCATGATGAGCGGCAACGCCGCTCTGCGCCTCAGCTCCGCAGCCCCGGCGCCTCCTGCCCCGTTCTCTCGACATACTCCGTATAGCCGCCGCCATAGGTATGAATCCCCTCGGGCGTCAGTTCCAGCACCCGGTTCGACAGCGCCGCCAGAAAATGCCGATCGTGGGAGACGAACAACATGGTGCCTTCGTACTGCGAAAGTGCCGTGATCAGCATCTCCTTGGTGGCGATGTCGAGGTGGTTGGTCGGCTCGTCCAGCACCAGCAGGTTGGGCGGGTCGAACAGCATCAGCGCCATCACCAGCCGCGCCTTCTCGCCGCCCGACAGCACCCGGCATTTCTTGTCGATCTCGTCGCCTGAAAAGCCGAAGCAGCCGGCCAGCGCGCGCAACGGCGCCTGGCCTGCCTGCGGAAAGGCACCCTCCAGCGTCTGGAACACGGTGCGTTCGCCCTCCAGCACTTCCATGGCGTGCTGGGCGAAATATCCCATCCTGACGCTGGGACCGCGCGCCACCGTGCCATTGTCCGGCTCGGAAGCGCCGGCGACCAGCTTCAGCAGCGTCGACTTGCCGGCGCCATTGATGCCCATCACGCACCAGCGCTCGCGGCGGCGCACCTGGAAATCCAGCCCCTGATAGATCGGGCGGCTGCCATAGCCCTTGTGGACGTTCTTCAGCGTCACCACGTCCTCGCCGCAGCGCGGCGCCGGCTGGAAATCGAACGACACTTTCTGGCGGCGTTTTGGCGGCTCGACGCGGTCGATCTTCTCCAGCTTCTTCACCCGGCTCTGCACCTGGGCAGCGTGCGAGGCGCGCGCCTTGAAGCGCTCGATGAAGGCGATCTCCTTGGCCAGCATCGCCTGCTGGCGTTCGAACTGCGCCAGCTGCTGCCGGTCGGCGATCGCCCGCTGCTGCTGGTAGAATTCATAGTTGCCGGAGTAAGCGGTCAGCGAGCCGCCATCGATCTCGACCACCTTGTCGACGATGCGGTTCATGAACTCGCGGTCGTGCGAGGTCATCAGCAGGGCGCCGTCATAATTCTTCAGGAACTGTTCCAGCCAGATCAGGCTTTCCAGGTCGAGATGGTTGCTCGGCTCGTCGAGCAGCATGGCGTCGGGCCGCATCAGCAGGATCCTGGCCAGCGCCACGCGCATCTTCCAGCCGCCGGAAAGTTTTCCGACGTCGCCGTCCATCATCTCCTGGCTGAAGCCGAGGCCGTCCAGCACCTCGCGGGCGCGGCCATCCAGCGCATAGCCGTCGAGCTCCTCGAAACGCGCCTGCAGGTCGCCGTAGCGGGCGATGGTGGCGTCCATCTCGTCGGCGCGATAGGGATCGCCCATGGCCGCTTCGAGCGCGCCCATCTCGGCCGCCACTTCGCTCACCGGCCCGGCGCCGTCCATCACTTCGGCAACCGCGCTGCGGCCCGCCATGTCGCCGACATCCTGGCTGAAATAGCCGATGGTGACGCCGCGATCGACCGAGACCTGGCCCTCGTCGGGCTGCTCCTCGCCGTTGATCATGCGAAACAGCGTCGTCTTGCCGGCGCCGTTCGGGCCGACCAGGCCGACCTTCTCGCCCTTCTGCAAGGAGGCGGAGGCCTCGATGAAGACGATCTGCCGGCCGTTCTGCTTGCTGATGCTTTCCAGTCGAATCATGCTTTTCACGCGCGCCCAAGGGAGTTTCCCCGCGCCAATACGCGATAGGCGGCGCCTGCGGAAGCCCGCAAATCAATCGGAATACGACGCCACATTCGAAGTTCGAACTGAATTGGCGGAACCTCAGATAGGGCCGGCAGTTTAGAAAGATGACCTCAAACAGCGAAGGAGGACGAGATGAAGACCCTAACCGCTATTTTGCTCGCCACCTCAATGATCGGGCTGACGGCCGGCACGGCAAGCGCTACCTGCCACGACACGACCGCATCGATCGAAGCTCAATCAGGCGTCGCAAAAGACGCAACGCGCGCGCCCCTCGAAACCGACGCGAATACCGGTAACAGGGTAAAGGGCGGCCCGGCCAACAAGACCGGCAACACCATGCCGCTTGCCAACCAGGAAGCCGGCGGCGATAAAAACCTTGCCACCTCGCAACAGGATGTCGAGGCGCAGCAGGAGGGCGAGAAGACAGCAGCGGCCAAGGCCGACCCCTGCAAGCCGGACTGACGCGAATTGAAAAGCCGTTTGCAGACGGCGCGCCGCAGCACAAGGCGAAGCGCGATGGTCACCGATCCCGCCGGTCACCACGTAGGCGCCGGCGGCGCGTCCGTCCTCAAGACGCACGACGGCGGTGACGATCGAGCCGTACACGCCGCGCCAGACGCTGTGAATTCTCTCATGCTCTTTGGCCGGTACGACTGCACGCCCGGTGAAGCGCGCGCCGGTCCGTTGCATGCGAATGGGCTCGCCGTTGACATGGACTTTCACGCTGGTCTCGATTCCCGTTCCGGCCACATCTAGCGTGACTGTTATCCCGTCCTGATCACCGGCATGGCGCGTCTCGGCGGCAAGCGCCACGGTCAGCGGCGGCGTCTCGCCGGGCATGCTCGCGTTGTGTCGGGCGAAAAAAACATTGTCGGGAAGTTCCGGCGTGCGCGGCGGGCGGCTGCGGCGCTGGTCAAAACGCTCGAAGTCGCCGGCCAGCCGCAGCAGCCGGGTGTCGTCATAGGCCTTGCCGGCGAAGGTTAGGCCGACCGGCATGCCGATATCGGCCATCGCGCCCATCGGCACGGTGACGGTCGGAATGCCGAGATGGCGCGGCACCAGATTGCCATTGGCGACCCAGGTGCCGTTGCGCCAGGCCAGTGCTGCGGAGGCCTCGTTGACATCGGCATCGGCCCGACCGACATCAGCGACGGCGGGAAACACCACCGCGTCGAGCCGTTGCGCGGCGAGCCAATCCTCGAAATCGATGCGCCGCGTCGCCTCCAGGCCTTTCAGGCCGGCCTCCAGCTCGGGAATGGCCAGGAATGGCGTGACGCCGCGCTTGGCCCGCTCGACATATTCCGCCACATCAAAACTGTCCTCATAACGGTCCGGCAGCGTGCCCGGCGGCTGCGGAAAGATCTTTGCGCCGTCGACCGACGCGAGATCGGCGATGCCAGGGTCGGCATTGGCGCGCAGGAAATCGTCCCAGGCGAAGACGCACAGGTCCCAGATCTCGCGCTCGGCGAATCCTTTGGGAATCAGCCCGCGATCGACCATGTTTTTTGCTCCCGGCCGGTCGCGCTCGTAGTTGGAGACGACGGGAAAATCGACCTCGACCACATCTGCGCCGAGCCGCCGCAGATCGGCCGCCGCCTGCTGCCACAGTTCCAGCACCGAGGCGCGGGTCTGGATCGCAACGTCCGTATCGCGGCCGATATACATGCGGGGCACGCCGAGCCGCATGCCTCGGAGCGCTCCCTCCAGCTCGAGGCCGGTGTAGCTTGGCGGCCCTACATCCGAGCTCTTCGGCAGCGCCACCCAGGGCTGCGCACGCCAGAAATCGCCCCTTGTGTTCGGATCGTCGGCGACGATCACGTCGAGCAGTTCGAGCATGTCGGGCACGCTGCGCGTATGCGGCACCACCACGTCCATCGTCGGCACCAGCGGCCAGTTGCCGCGCACGGAAATGACGCCGCGCGACGGCGTGTAGGCGACCAGCGCGTTGTTCGACGCCGGCGCGCGGCCCGACGACCATGTCTCCTCGCCAAGCCCGAAGGCGGCGAAGCTGGCGGCGGTCGCGGTGCCGGAACCATTCGACGAGCCCGACGCGAAGGCGGCGGTCAGGTAATCGGCATTGTAGGGGCTTTCCGCCCGGCCGTAGACGCCGCGCTGCATGCCGCCATTGGCCATAGGCGGCATATTGGTCAGTCCGATCAGCACCGCGCCGCCGGCCCGCAGCCGCCCGACGGTGAAGGCGTCCTCGTTGGCGATGAGATGCTCGAAGGCCGGCGAGCCGGCGGCGACTGTCATGCCTGATACCTTGTAGCTGTCCTTGGCGGTATAGGGGATGCCGTCCAGCGGCCCGAGCGCAGCACCATTCCTGCGGCGCCAGTCGGACGCGGCCGCCTCCTCGAACATTTTGGGATTGAGCAAGGGAACGGCATTGAGGGCGGTGCCATGGCGGTCGTAGTGCGCAATCCTGCGCAGGCAGGCGCCGACCAGCTCGACGCTGGTGACAGTGCCGGCCTCCAGCGCCTGCCGCAGCTCTGCGATCGACGCTTCGACGATGTGGGGAAAGCCAAACGTCTGTTATCCGCAACAAGGTCAAATATGATCTTCGCCTACAATGTCTTGGTGTCCAACAGACCTTCCTCCTTCATCATATCCAGATAAATCTGGACACCGGGATGGCCATGGGAAGAAGCCTTGAGCAACCATTTAGCGGCTTCCTTGTAGTCCGGTTGTCCATCGATACCGCGATAATACAGCATCCCAAGACTGGCTTCGGCATCGACATTTCCCGTTTTCGCGGCAGCCAGCCACCAGAACTCAGCAGATTTGTGGTCTCTGGCGATGCCTTCACCATTGGCATAGGCGTATGCCACGAGGAGCTGGGCCTGGATATCTCCCTGCTTTGCGGCCTTGAGCCACCACGAAACCGCGTCCGCCTTGCTTTTGCTAACACCAGCGCCTTTCGAATAGGCGACCCCCAGGTTCAGTTGCGAACTGACGTCTCCCTGATTGGCCGCCTTGAGCCACCAAGACGCTGCGTCCGCATCGCTTTGGGTAACACCGTTGCCGATTGAGTATGCATAGCCAAGCGCGGCTTGTGCCTGGGCGTTGGCGTGTTCGGACGCTTTACGCCACCAGACGGCAGCCTGAGCATGATCATGTTGAACCCCCCAACCCTGTGAATAGGCTTGGCCAACAGCGAATTGAGCGTTGGGATATCCCTGATCGGCCGCCTTACTGAACCAGGAAAATGCCTTTGCGTCATCCTTGCCCACGCCTTTTCCCAACGCATATGCAGTTCCAACGGCATATTGCGCATCGGCGAGGCCACTGGCCGCGGCTTTCATCCACCATTCGAACGCCCTGCGGTCATCCTTCGCCACCGCCCGGCCTTCTGAATAGAGAACGCCAAGGAAGTGTTGACCATTTGCGTGCCCATTGTCCGCAGCCTTCCGCGCCCACATTAAGGCCAACTGATCGTCTTTTCCGATACCTCTGCCATCATAATAAGCTTGGCTGAGGCCGGACGCACCATCTAGGTTTCCTGCCTCTGCGGTCTTGCGCCAAAAGTTCACTGCCAGCGCGTCGTTCCGAGCAACGCCTTGGCCTAACCAATACATCAAACCAATATTGTTCTGCGCATCGGGGTTGCCGGCGTCGGCCACTATCTTCCACTGGCGGAATGCCTCGGCGTAGTCCTTGGCGAGGAATGCCGCTTGCGCCTTCTGGATGGCCGACCACTGAGCGTAATAATTGCGAGCTGGCCAAAACAGCACGACAGCAGCCAACACAAGCAAGACGATGGGAAAGATTCTTCGGCGATGTGGCACCGGCAAAATGGACACAGTTGTGTTCGCCTCAAGCGGCCAGTCTTCACTGCTCACGTTCGCCAATCCATTTGTCGATAGCGGTAATCATTAGCGCACGCCGCCTCTTTCCGAAATATTCGCACCTTGAAAATCTAATCAATCTGGCGCTCCGGCGAAAAGCACCACCCCGTCTCCGCCGCCTGCCGGCCAGTCCCGGATGGTGCGGTCGTAGCCGCCGGTCAGCACTGTGCCGTCGGCGGCGAACGCCACGGCGTAGACCGGTCCGGACCGGCTGTCGAACAGCGCGGTCTCGCTGCCGGTTTCCATGTCCCACAGCCGTGCCGTGCCGTCGAGTGAGCCGGACAGCAGCCGCTTGCCGTCGGCCGACAGCGCCAGCGCATAGACCGTGCCCGAATGGCCCTCAGGCGGCGGACTTCGCGGCCGCTGTCGAGATCCCAGAGCTTGATCGTATAATCGTCGCTGCCGGTGATCAGATGGCGCCCGTCGGCCGTGAACACCACGCCATAGGGGCCGCGCTCATGCCCGTGCCAGCTGCGCAGCTGCTTGCCGGTGCCGATGTCCCATAGTTTTAGCGTGCCCTCGATGCTGCCGCTGATCGCACGCGTGCCGTCGGGCGAGACGGCGACCCCGCTGATCGACCAGTCGTGCCCCGGCATCTTGTGAAGCACCGAGCCTTTCTCGATATCCCGGACGATGACCCTGCCGGTGTCGTGCCCGCTGACGGCACGTTTGCCGTCGGGGCTGATCGCCAGCTTGTTGACGCCGCCGTTCTGGCCTGACGAGAAGACGTGCAGCACCGCGCCATCGGCGAGCCGACGCAGCACGATCTCGCCGTCGTCTCCCGCCGTCAGCGCCCGCGCCCCATCGGGCAGGAAAAGCGCGGTACGGGCCATGTCCTTGTCGACGCCAAGCGTGTGGATCAGGCGCTTGCCGTCGATATCCCAGAGCTTGATCGTGCGGTCGGTGCTGGCGCTCATGATCGAGTGACCGTCGGGCGCCACCGCCAGCCAGACCACGGGCTCGCGGTGGCCGTCGGGCTGCGTCGGCTGCGGCGGCGGAACCTGTGGCAGCGGCGCGACGGTCTGCGGTGGCGCAGCCGGGGCTGGAGCAGGCTCCGGCGGTGAAACAGGTGGGACCAGCGCGACCTCGGATGGCGAGGCAGGAGCCGCTCCGGTTCCGGGGCCGGTGCGCTGGTGACCTCTTGGCCTTCCGGCGCGCTCGGCACAGTTTGCTCGGCGGTCAGGCTTTTGCCGGCGTCCTGTGGCTGCCGCGACCAGGGGCCGAGTTGGTCGGCCACCAGAGCGAGCACGGCGAGGAACGGAACGACGGCAAAGAGCCGCCGCAGGCGTGGTCGTCCGCCGGGTTGCGTTTCCGCACCCCTGCCGAACAGCGGCACCTTCGGATCGTGCGTCGACCGGCCCGGCAACAGGCCGGCCCAGAACAGCAGGGCTGCAAGGGCTGAGACAACGCCCGCTGTCCCGAAGAAAGCCAGGCGCGCGAACACGAAGCCTTCGCCGACGCCCCCCAGCGCGAAATACAAGCGTGTGAAGCACAGCATGCCGATCGCCAGCAGCAGCATTGCCAGCAGCCTGTCGACAAACCTGTTCATCGGGCTCCCCTCGCGCCGCTGTTCGCTTCGTCCGCAATGATGCAGGTCGGCGCCGGGCTTGTCGATGCCCGGTCAATTCCGAAGAGCGAAACAGCGAGCGCAAAACGCGCGCCTGCGCCAAAGCGCTCGATATGGCCTGGCGACACTCTTGGTCGCCGCAATGTTGCCCGGTCGCGCGCTAGAATCGCCTGCCAGGGAACTCAGCACCGAGGCCAAGTGATGGATGATTGGAAACTACCCTGGGACGGCGGCTGCCTGTGCGGTGGGATACGCTTTCGCATAAGTGCGCCGCCCTTGCTGACCATGGCCTGTCATTGCACCGGCTGTCAGAAGCTGAGCGCGAGCGCTTATTCCCTGACCATGGCGGTGCCAAGCAGCGGGTTCAGCGTTACGCAAGGCGAGCCGGTGGTCGGCGGCATGCACGGCCCGCACCGGCAACTCTACTGCCCGCACTGCAAGAACTGGATGTTCACGCATCCGCACGGCTTGGACTTCTTCGTCAATGTTCGCGCTACCATGCTCGACGAGCACAATTGGTACGTGCCCTTCGTCGAGGTTTTCACGTCGGAAAGGCTGCCCTGGGCCACGACCGCCGCCAGCCACAGCTTCGCCACCCAACCCGACCTTGAGGGGTATACGCCATTGATCGAGGCCTTCGCCCGCGAAGGCGCGCGACCGGGCTGACCGGTTGCGCATGAAGGATTAAGATTGGCGAAACCGCCAATGACGGCCAATCTCCGCCCTCACCGCAACTCAACCCAAACCGGCGCGTGGTCGCTGGCGCCGGGCTCGCCGCGAACGTCGCGGTCGATGCCTGCCCCGGCCAGCCGGCGCGTCAGTTTCTTGGACAGCACGATATGGTCGAGCCGCAGGCCGGCGTCGCGCTGCCAGCGGTTGCGGCGATAATCCCAGAATGTGTAGAGCGTCTCCTTCGGGTGTTTTTTGCGCAGCGCATCGGTCCAGCCCTGGTCGAGCAGCGCTGCGAAAGCGGCGCGGCTTTCCGGCTGCACCAGCGCATTGTCGTCATAGGAGCGGGTCGGATAGATGTCGCGCGGCTCGGGCACGATGTTGTAGTCGCCGGCCAGCACCACCGGCAGGCCGGTGTCGAACAGTTCTTCCGCATGCGCGTTCAGGCGTTGGTGCCAGGCAAGTTTGTACTGGAATTTCGGGCCGGGCTGCGGGTTGCCGTTCGGCGCATAGAGGCAGGCGACGACGATGCCGCTAACCGCCGCCTCGATGTAGCGGGCCTGGTTATCGCTGTCGTCGCCGGGCAGCGCCTCGCGGGTCAGAACCGGTTCTGAACCCCGCGCCAGTATGGCGACGCCGTTCCAGGTCGGCTGTCCCACCCAAACCGCGCCATAGCCGGCCGCGGCGAGTGCTGTGCGCGGAAACTGCGTCTGCCTTGCCTTCAGCTCCTGCAGGCAGACGATGTCGGGCTTGGCGACAGTCAGCCAGGCGAGCAGGTTCTGCAGCCGGCCGTTGATGTTGTTGACGTTGAAGGTGGCGATCTTCATTGGCCTGCTTCAGCGCACGATGCGCTCGGTCCACGCCTTCACCGCATCGGCTAGTGTCTTCAGATGATCGGCGGCCGAAAAACCGGAGATGCTCTTGCGCGGCTTCAAATCGTGGTCTCCATCTTCCAGCCACCGCATTTCGATGGTGTCGGAAAGGTCATAGGTCGCGACCTCGTCCCTGGTCCCGAATTCGTCGCGTGTGCCCTGAAAAATCAATGTCGGCGTCTTGAGACCGGCGAGGTGTTTTGTCCGAAGCTGCGTCGGTTTCCCCGGCGGATGGAAGGGATAGCCGAGGCAAAGCAGCCCTGAAATGTCGCCCTTCGAAAACACCTCGTCGGCGATCATCGAAGCGACGCGGCCGCCCATCGACTTGCCGCCGATGATGAGCGGCCCGTTCACGCCCTTCGCCCTGAGGTCGGCGATCGCCTTGATGTATTCCGGGTTCACCGTCTCGGCGCGCGGCGGCGGCTTGCGGTGGCCGTAGCGGCGGGCCGCCATGTAGTGGAATTCAAAGCGCGCAACGCGGAACCCGGCTTCGGCCAGCGCTTTTGCCGTGGCATTCATCGAGGCAGAATCCATCGGCGCGCCGGCGCCATGGGCGAGCAGGATGGTGATGGGAGCGGTGTCTGGGCCGTCGTAGAGGAAGGTGGTCATGGGAACTCCAACGTAGACGACCCCTTCTCCCCTTGTGGGAGAAGGTGGCCGAGCGAAGCTCGGTCGGATGAGGGGTGTTCCAGGGAACGCCAACGCCTCATTTCTTCCAGCACCCCTCATCCGTCTCGGCGCTAACGCGCCGATCCACCTTCTCCCACAAGGGGAGAAGGGAGCGCCATCGCCTCACCCCGCCGACATCCGCGCCAGCTGCAAATCGATGAACTGAATACCCTTGGCCGCCATCCGCGCCCATTCGGAGCCGGCGTCGAGCTCGAGATAGCGCGCCCAGTTCCGCCGCGCCTCGGCGAGGTTGCCGGCGTCGAACTCCAGCCTTGCCAGGTTGAACACCGCATCGGCATAGTTTTGGTCGAGCGCTATCGCCTTCTGCAGATGCCGGCGCGCCGAGGCCTCGCGACCCTCATCGCTCATCAGCCCGGCCAGATTGAACCAGGCCTCGACAAAGCCAGGGTCACACTTGATGGCGCGGGCATAGTCGTGCGCCGCCTCGGGCGCGCGTCCAGCGGCGCGCAGGCAGTTGGCGCGGTTGAAGGCGGCGATCGCATCGCTCGGATCGATGGCAAGGCAGCGCTGGTAGAGTGCAGCCGCCTGTTCGTGGTCTTCAGCCTCTTCCGCGGCTTCAGCATCGGCGAACAGTTCTTCCAGCGTGTCATCGTCAGGCGTTCCCAGATCGAACAGCAGCTGGCCGTCGAGTTCGCTCTGGCCGCCCTCGAGATAGATCTGATCGGCGCGCCCGTGCTGCGAGCCGACATTCAGCGACTTGGCGGTCAGCGAAGCGACCGGACCGCAGCGGTGCACCGAGCGCGCGATCGCCCCCCACGAGGCGCCGCCGGCGACCAGCCCGGCATATTTGCGGGCCAGGATCAAATCGCGAAACGAATAGGGTTCGCAATCATGCTCAAAGGCATCGAAAAGCGACAACAGGTCGAGGTCGGATGCGGCCAATCGCGATTGATCGAGAAGCGACTGCCGCGACAACGCCGAGGCCTCTGGCGCCTTGATCAGCCCGAGCAGGCGCAAAAAACCGTTTTCGCTGATCAGCTTGCGCCCGGCCGCACGCTCGGCGGCGACGCGGCGCTCGATCTCGGCATCCCCGGCCTTGGCCAGAAGTTTGCGGCCGAACACGACATGGCTGGTGCGCCTGTTGACGCCGCGTCGCAACTGGCCCTGCCGGCGCTCGACTTCACGCGCCGCCAGCCTCAGCGGGAACGCCGCCAGCGCGCCGATCGCGCCGAAGACGCTGCCGGAAATCATACCGGTGGGCGCTGTCACCCTTTGCTCTTGCCGACGGCCTTGAGCAGATTGGCCTTGAGCGGATTTTCCTTGGCCGCGCCGGCGCCGCCCCTGGCGGATTTCGTTGCCGGTTTCGCCGCTTCATCGGCCTTGCTCTTGCTCTTGGCCGGCGGCTTGGCCGACTGCGACAGGCTGGCCTTCAGCGCATCCATCAGATTGATCACGTTGCCGCGCTCGGGCGCGGCGGCGATGATCGGCTTGTGACCCTTGAGCTTCTCGCGGATCATCGCCATCAGCGCGATCTCATAGCGGTCCTCGTAGTTCTTCGGGTCGAAGGTGGTTTCCTTCTGCTTGATCAGCGCTTCGGCAAGCTGCAGCATTTCCGGGTCGGGCTTGCCGGCCGGGATGTTGCCGAAATATTCAGCCGTGCCGCGCACTTCGTTCGGGTTCCTCAAGGTGCAGACGAACATGCCGTTCTCGCGCGCCCCGATCGTCACCACGCGCTCGCGGCTGGACAGCACCAGCCGTGCGATCGCCAGCTTGCCGGATTTGCGCATGGCTTCGCGCAGCACCGCGAAAGTTTCCTCGGCCATCGCGCCATCCGGCGCCAGATAGTAGGGCGCGTCCTGGTAGATGACGTCGACCGAATGCTCGTCGACAAAAGCCTCGATGTTCATCGTGTGGTTGGATTCGATGCGCACCGCCTCGAGGTCGGCATCTTCGATGATAATATACTGCTTGTCCTCGTATTCGTAGCCCTTGACCAGATCCGAGCGCTCGACCAGTCCCAGCTCGGGGTCGACCGGCTTCATGTTGATGCGGTTGTGGGTGTCCTTGTGCAGCTGGTTGAAACTGATGCGCTCACTGGCACTCGTAGCCGGATACAGCCGGACCGGACAGCTGACGAGACTGAGCTTGAGGTAACCTTTCCAACTTGCCCTGGGCGCCATGAAACTCTCCTACGCGGCCGTGCACTGTCGAACTGTTCGCAGCGCTTCGTCCAAAGGACGAACGACGCTGCGCAAAACCTACATCGCCCTCACAATACCGGCAAATCCCTAGCGAAATCTTCCATGTCGGCCCAAGGATCGCCGGAGGTGGCCAGAAGCCCCGGCAGTGAAGAATAATTCAAATCTTCCGGAGCGTCGATGGATTCCAGATCGGACCAACTTACCGGCGTCGAGGCCGGCAGGTTTGTGCGGGCGCGCAGCGAATAGGGTGCCGCCGAAGTGTGGCCGCGCGCGTTGCGGTGAAAGTCGATGAAGATGCGCCTCTTGCGGTTGTCCTTGCCCATGGTGGTGGTGAAGGTGTCGGGCGCCGTGGCGGCCAATGCCGAGGAGATGGCGCTGGTCGCCTGGTGCAGTTTTTTCCAGTTCTGTTTTTGCCTCACCGGCACTGAGATGTGGATGCCCTTGCCGCCCGAGGTCTTGGCAAACGGCACCAGCCCCATCGCCTCCAGTTCGGCGCGGATATGCACCGCCGCCTCGACCACCTCGCGCCAGCTAACCCCCTCGCCCGGATCGAGGTCGAAGACGATCAGGTCGGGTTTGTCGAGCCGAATGCGATGGGTGCCCCAGGTGTGGAACTCGACGACGCCGAACTGCGCCAGCGCCAGATAGCCCTTGGCGTCCTCGACCGACAGGTAGGATTTGGTCTCGCCCTCGGAATTGGTCGCCTCAAAAGTCGCCACCGATTTCGGCATGCCGGTGAAGGCATGGCGCTGGAAGAAGCAGTCCTGCGGCTTGCCGGTCGGGCAGCGCACCAGTGACACCGGGCGGCCCAAAATATGCGGCAGCATGAAGTCGCCGACCAGCGCGTAATAAACGGCGATATCGAGCTTGGTCGGTCCGGTTCTGCCGAACAGCCGCCGCGTCGGGTTGGTCACCCAGATCGTGGCGAGGTCGGCCTCGGCGATCAGCCGCTTGCGCTTGGCCGATACAGGCGTCGACAGGCCGACGTCGCGCAGTCCGCGGAACACGGCATGGCGCAGCGCATTGTCGGTGGTCCGGTTGGCATAGTGGATATGGGCCGAAAGCAGCGGCCGCACCCACTTCATCTCGCGCATGATCTCGCGTGGAACGCCTTCGGGTGCAGACGCGCCGGCGCGCAGCGGCTCCAGCCGGGCCAGCAACGCGGTGGCGGTGGCGGCGTCGAAGCCGGTGCCGACCTTGCCGCGATAGTGCAGCTCGCCATCCTCGAATTCGCCGAGCCCGAGTGCGGCCAGCCCCTCGGCTGCAGCGGAGGTGGTGTAGCCGGCGATGACGAAATCGCCGGTCTTCAGCGCCTTGGTCTTGGTCCACGTCTTGGTGCGGCCGCTCTGGTAGATCGCCGTGGCGCGCTTGGAGACGATGCCTTCCAGCCCCATCTCGGAGGCCTGGTCGTAGAGCGCCTGGCCATCGCCTTCGACATGGTCCGAGAACTGGATGGCGGAGTTGGCGCCCAGGCCGGACAGCAATTGCGACAGCAGCGCCTTGCGCCGGCCGAGCGGCGCTTTTGTCAGGTCCCAGCCGTCGAGATACAACAGGTCGAAGGCATAGTAGTGGAGCTTGTTGCCGGCGCCCTCGGCCAGCGCCTCCTGCAAAAAGGCAAAGCGGCTGATGCCCCTGGCGTCGAGCACGACGACCTCGCCGTCGATGATTGCATCGCGGCAGGGCAGCCTGGCAAAGGCGAGCGGCAGGTCGCCATAGCGCCTGGTCCAGTCGAGGCCGGCGCGGGTGATCAATTTGACCGCGCCGTCGGCCAGATGCGCCATGGTGCGGTAGCCGTCGAATTTTATTTCGTGCAGCCAGATTTCACGCGTTTTTTCGGCAGGGCTTTCGCCGCCCGGCGGCTTCGGAACCTGCGTGGCCAGCTGCGGCTCGATCCGGGAAGGCAGCGGCGCCTTGACCGCGCCCGGCAGCGCACCGGGTTTCAATGCCACCGGTTTCGCAGGCCTTGCGGCAGGCTTCGGGGTTGCCACCAGTTCCTCGATGCGGCGGCCGGATTTGACGCTTTCCGGCCGGGCTTCCAGTATGTCGAGCCCGGCGGCGGCGGCGAGGTCGCGCTCCTTGAACAGCAGCCAGTTCTTTTTGCCCTCATCCTCGCCGGGCTTCGGTTTCAGCTTGGTCAGCATCCAGCCGCCATTCAGTTTCTCGCCGGCGAGACGAAATTTGAAGGAACCGGTGCGCAGGCTCTTTTCGACATCGTCCATCGGCGCCCAGACGCCGGTGTCCCAGACGATCATCGGCCCGCCGCCATATTCGCCCTCGGGAATGACGCCTTCGAAGTCGATATATTCAAGCGGATGGTCCTCGGTCTCGACCGCCAGCCGCTTGTCGGCCGGATTGAGCGACGGGCCGCGAGGCACCGCCCAGCTCTTCAGCACGTCACCGACCTGCAGGCGAAGATCGTAATGGTCGGCGGTGGCATGGTGTTTGTGCACGACGAAGCGATTGCCTTCTGCGGCAACCGGCCCGCCGGCGGGCTCCGGCGTCTTGCTGAATTCGCGCTTGGCGCGATAGGCCTTGAGTTTTGAAGGAGCTGGCATGTCAAAGATCGAAGCGCGCGGCAGTCAGCAACCAGCGTCTCATTCCTTCGCGCCCCCCTCTGTCCTGCCGGACTGTCCGCCAGGACAGAGGGGGGCGCTGTCCCGCCAACATCAAAACTCCATCGCAGCGGCGCTCCGATGTCACGGCATGGATCCCAGGGTCTCCGCGACGTCGCTTCGCTCCTGCTCCGCCCTGGGATGACGAAGGGATGGATGTCACACGCAGCTCAATCGTCGGTGGCCGGCGTCAATTCGAGCTCGGCCGGGGACAGACCCTGCTGGAGCTGGCTCAGCCGGAATTCGTCGACCCAATAGGCCTCGCCGTCGACGAGCACACGCGCCTTGTAGGCACCGGCTGAAAAACTTTGTGCGGTGATGTAGACCTTGTGGCGGTCGAGCGCCTTGCGCACCGCAGCGCGCTTGGAATTCTGGCTGGTGGCGGAACTGGCCATGGACTCGCTCATACACACGCCGCCGCAGGAGAAGGCGGCTGGGCTAAGGATGGCCGAGACCGGCTGTCGTGTCAATTTTTCCGTGGGCGCGAACGGTCTGGACGATCGCCGCGTCATGCCGAAACGAGCCCGCATCGTACCATGTCTGCCTTTTGGGTTGTCCTTCGTAAGAGGACAATCACTGAAGGAAACGGGCTTGCATCACGACATTCTTTTTTGTATCACTAATAATGGTTGACTCTCCTATTATCGTCCGGCCAGCAGCAGGGAAAGGAGCCTTTTGACATGACCCGCAAGAACCGCATGAAAGAGTTCGTTCCCGGTCGGGGTTACACCAAGGAAGACTGGGACAGTGCCGACAGCCCGGAATTGACCGACGAGCATATCGCCAAGGGCAAACCTTTTGCCGAAGCGTTTCCCGATCTGGCCGAGAGCATCAAGCGCGGCCGGGGGCGCCCACCTGTCGCGGTCCCGTTGCAGCAGATTTCCATCCGGCTTGAACCGGCGGTGATCGAGAAGTTCAAAGCAACCGGCAAGGGCTGGCAGGCCAAGGTCAACGATGTGCTGAAGAAGGCGAAAGTGGGCTGAGGCGGATATCATTTCGGCGAGGCCCACCCCGTAGCGCGGTGCCCATTTGGTGCTTGTGCAGGGCGGCAACACCCGCCTGATCGGCCGGCATCGATCGGGCGAGCCGGCACCGACCCCTGCATGCATCAACTTGCCTACGGCAGCTTCGCCAGCTCGGCAGCGTGGCGGATGGCAAGCAAGGCGTCCCGGTTGGTCACCGGATAGCCTGCGATGAAGCGTTCCACCGAAAAGCCTGGAAATTCGGCTCTCAAGCGGGCCGCGGCGCGCGCCGCATCGCCGGTCTCGCCCATGGCCGCATGCGAAAGCGCCAGGAACATCAGCACGTCCGGCGACTCCGGCGAACTCCTGCGGAGCGCCGCGACAGCTTCCCGATGCCTGCCGGCGGCAAACAGGATGCGGCCTTGCATGGCGAAATACCAGTGCGGGGCCAATGGATTGAGGCGCATGGCACGCTCGATGAGCGGGATCGCCTCGGCTGGATCGCCGGCGACAAGCGCTTTGCTGCCGGCCAGCAGCAGCAGTATGCCGGCGTGGTTGGAGCCGTATTCGAGAGCGCGCCGGTGCGCGCGCTCCGCTCCTTCGAGATCGCCAAGGCATGCCCTGACATTGCCAAGGCATGCGTGGGCGCAGCTGTCCGTCGGGTCGAGGCGCAAGGCGTTTTCGGCCGTGATCCGCCCGTTCTCGGTCGACGTCAGCACGTCGTCGCCAAAGCCGTTACAGGCCTCGACCGAATAGGCGTAGGCGAGTTCGGCCCAGCAGTTGGCGAAAGCAGGATCAAGCTCCAGCGCGCGCAAAAACAGGCGGATCGCCTCGGCATTGCCGGCGCGGCTGAACGTGGTGTGCTGTTCGAGCGCAAGCAGATAAAAATCATAGGCCCGCAAGCTGGCCGGTGGCTTGCGGCGAGCCGCATTGCGGCCGACCGTGGCCAGCGTTCCGTAACTGCCGGCGAACACGTTGATGATGCTTTCGGCCAGGCTGTCCTGCAGCGCGAAAATGTCCTCGGCCGGGCGGTCGTAACGCTCCCTCCACAGGTCGACGCCGCTACGGGCATCGGCAAGCTCTATCGTCAAGCGAATCCTCTGGTCGTCCGCACGCAACTGGCCCGATACGAAATAGGTGGCGCCGAGCGCCTTGCCGTCCGCCGCGAAATCGGCCGGCTTGCTGCCCAGCGATTTCATCGTGTGGAAGGCGATGACAGGCAAGCCAGCGTATCGCGCCAGGTTGATGGTGATGTCTGACGACAGCCCGTCGGCAAATCGGCGCCAGCGCTCGTCGGAATTCAGGCATTCGATCGGAAATATGGCGAGCACCGGCGGAGCGTCCGACGGGGGTGACTGCCCGCCCGGCCGAGCGCCGGAAGCGCCGGCAAAATACGCCGCGAGCCCGATCTTGGTGCGCACGCCAAGTTTTTCGTAGATGGCCGCAAGGTGGGTGCGAACGGTGGTCGGGGCAATGAAAAGTGCATCGCCGATTTCGCGATAGGTCATGCCGGTTGCGAATTTTTCCGCGACCGCGCGCTCGCGACCCGACAAGGCATCGAGCGTCTGCGCTTTCGAAGCGTCATTGACCGTCATAGTGGAACCCGTCCCAAGACAGAATACTACAAATGCAGGAGGCCGAATACTGCATCTGCCCGATCCCGCCGCGGGCGCACAAATTGCAAGGTCGTTTGCCGCAAAAGCGGCAATCAGGGGGAGGTTTCCATGCGTCCTGTTTCGATATTGCTGGCATGCACGATCTTGAGTTTTTCCGCCGCCCAGTCGCCGTCGTTCGCAAGAGGATGCAGGCAGGTGCTGGAATCGGATGTGAAAATCACGAGCATGCGCCTCTATGCCGACATCCTGGCCAATGCCGCCCGCAACGGCTGGGACTACACGCCTGAATCGATCGTCAGCGGCTCAAAGCGGCATTTCGAGGAGATGAAGCTCCAGTTGAATGACGCCGGCTATGAGATCATGCCAGTCGGCGTCCGCCTGTATTGCAAGCGGTGGGACAAGCTCGCCGCCCGCTAGCAACCAGCGATCCGCCCTTTGCGGCGCAAGCTTTGCCGAGACATCGATATGTCGAAGGTGCAGGCCAACTGTCTGCTTCTGCTTGCCGCTGCCTTTTGGGGCTTCGGCAATGTTGCGCAGAAGACTGTGCTGGATCATCTCGATCCGCTCAGCGCCGTGGGCATGCGCTGCCTGATCGCGGGGCTCATGGCCGCGCCGCTGACGGGGCTCGAATGGGGAACGAAATCCGGGCCAGGCTACTGGATCAGCCTCGCCAAAGTCAGCGCTCTGTTCTCGATATCCATCATCATCCAGCAGGTCTCCTATCTCGACACGTCGGTTACCAATGCGAGTTTCCTGGTGAGCACCGCAACGGTGATGACACCGCTTGCGGCCTGGTTCCTGATTGGCGAGCGCCCGACTGCTGTCGGCGGGCTTGCGGCTGCCATGACATTGGCCGGTGTCCTGTTGCTGTCAGGAGGCTTGATCACCAGCTTCAGCCAGGGCGATCTCGCTGCGACACTTTCGGCCGCGTGCTACGCGCTGTGGATGGTGGAGCTTGGCCGCCACGTGCAGACCCACGGCGCGCCGGTCGCGGCGGCTGCCGCGCAATTTCTCGGCGCCGCCGTGATCACGCTGCCGCTCGGCACCCTTCTGGGTAATCTGTCGCTGGCCGCCATCAGCGATGCCGCCCCGGAACTCGCCGTGCTCGGCATCTTCTCGACCGGGGCCGCCTTCGGCATGCAGACGATCGCTCAACGCTTCACGTCGGCCAGCCATGCCGCGGTGATCGTCAGCGCAGAGAGCGTGTTCGGAGCGGTTGGCGCCGCCATATTTCTGGGCGAGCGGCTGTCGCCGACCGGAGCAGCCGGTGCTGCGGTCATATTTGGATCAATCACCTTGCTGTCGCTGACAACCGGCAAAATCAGCAAGCCGGCGGTGGCAGACTGAGAGATTGTGGGACCAGCCGCTGCGGCTCCATTCGATTTCAGCACAATATCAGCATCCGTTCAGGACGCGGATGCCTTGTCGCGGCGATGCTCCCGGGAGACAAACCCGATGAGCGACCATGATAATCGCCCTGACAGAAGACCTCCTCGCCAGGATCGATCGCAAGATCGAAGACGCTGGCCCGGCGCCTGGACTGCGCAATCTGGAGGATCGCGACTATGTCGGCATTCGCAAGCAACTGCTTGCGGGACGCCCGCGTGACGTCTGGGTTTTCGCCTACGGCTCCCTGCTGTGGAACCCTTGCTTCGAATTCGTCGAGGAGCGACCGGCAACCCTGCATGGCTGGCATCGGCGATTTTCGCTGTGGCTGACCCGCTGGCGCGGCACGCGCGAGCGGCCCGGGCTGATGCTTGCGCTCAACCGCGGCGGCAGCTGCCGCGGTGTCGTCTATCGTCTCCCCGACCTTGATATCAACGCGGCAATCGACCGGCTGCTGCGCCGGGAGATGAGCGCCAACCCGCCGACCAACATTCCGCGCTGGGTTTCGGTTCGAGGCGCGGGTGGGAATTTGCGGGCCATCGCCTTCGTCGCCGACCGGAGTGGCCCCGCCTATGCAGCAGACCTGCCCGAGCAGACCACGGTGGAAATCCTGTCGCTCGCCGCCGGCCACATCGGAAGTTGCGCCGACTATCTGCGCCGCACCGTCGGTCAGCTTGAAGCCCGCAACATCCGCGACGCCACGCTAGGGCGGCTGCAGGGCAAGGTCGCCGCCTACCTCGGATCATTGCAATCCGGCACGCCCTTGCCGGCACCAACCGTGGAGATCGAACATGCATGCGAAGGCTGAAGGATCATTCCCCCCGTCGGTTCTGGCACGGGAAGCCGTGCACCGGATCCTGTCGACGGGCAACGTTGAATTCTGTGGCGGCGAAACGGCTCAGATGCTGCACTATCTCGACCGGCTGATGCCGAGTGAGACAGCCATGATTCCTGCCGAAACGATTCCTGCAGAAACGATGCCGCGCCTATGGCAGTGCCTTTCCCGCTTCTTTCGGGCTTGACCTTTACCGGCTTATGCGGCTCCGATGATCCTTGCGCAATCAGGCGCAGCGGTGGCGCAGGAGCTTGGCACACCAGGTCGGCAGCTCGGTTCTCGATCTCGACCGCGGCACATTGCGGCGTGACGGCGAGATCGTGCCGGTGCGGCCAAAGACCTTCGACCTGCTCGCCTTCCTGGTGCGCAATCCCGGCCGTGTGCTGAGCAAGGACGAACTGTTCCATGCGGTCTGGCCCAACACCATCGTGACAGAGGATTCGCTCACGCAATGCATTCGCGATGTGCGCAAATGCATAGGCGACGAGACGCAGTCGCTGGTTCGCACCGTGCCCCGGCGCGGCTACATGTTCCAGGCTGCCGACGATCTGTCCGCTTCGCTGCCGCCGGCCAGAGCTTCGGTTCAGATTGAACGAGCGCCCGAGCCGATGGTCGCCATCCTGCCGTTTCGCGTTAACATTGACGATGCGATGGCAAAGCCGCTCTTCGACGGCGCGGTCGAGGAGATCATCAACGCGCTTTCCTACTTCAAGACCATCGCGGTGCTGGCGCGCCATTCGGCCTTCGCGCTTGCCGAACATTCCGACCAGGACATCTGGGCGACTGCTGAGCGTCTCGGCGCCGACTATGTTGCGGAAGGCAGCGTCGAGAGCGCTGAGGATGGTTACAGCACGCACGTCGTGCTGTCCGAGACAGCGTCCGGTCGCCGCATCTGGGCTCATGCATTTTCGTTCAGGACCAGCGATCTCTTCGTCTTTCAAAGGATGGTGGCGCAACGGATCGCGACCGCGCTGGTCGCCAACATCGAGAGCGCGGCGATGCGGCGCATGTCCCCCGCGCCCGCCGCCAACATCGAGGCCTACGTCCATATCTTGCGCGGCATGGCACTGCTGCGCAGCTATGGCGAGGGCGTCAACCAGCAGGCCCGCGAACATTTGCTGAAGGCGCTCGAACGCGATCCGGACTCGGGGCTCGCTCACGCCTATCTCGCCTTGGCGGACACGATCATAGGCGGCTATGGCGGTGCGCCCCGCGCCTTGCTCGATCAGGCGCGGGACCGAGCCTTGCACGCCACTGCACTCAGCCCGGACGAGGCACGTTGCCACCGTATCCTGGCGTTGATCCTCCTCTACCTGGCCGAGTTCGACGCCGCAGCACGCCATTTCGCGCGCGCGTTGGATCTGAACCCCTACGACGCCGACACCTTGGCCCAGACGGGCTTTTTCGAGGTGATACGCGGTCATGGCGAGACCGGCCTGGTGCTGCTGGACCAGGCGGTTCAACTCAATCCGATGCATCCCGCCTGGTATTATAACGACCGGGGTGAGGCCCTGCTTGTCGTTGGCCGCTACCCGGAAGCGGCCGCGTCTTTTTCCTGCCTTCCGCGAAAAAGTGCCTGGCAATGGTCGCGGCTGGCGGCTTGTCACGCGCTTGACGGCAATATCGACAAGGCAAGGGCCTGCACCAGGGAGGGCCGTCGCCTAAACCCCGGCCTGACCGTGCAGGAAATCATGGCGGACCTTCATATGATGCGCTCGGAAGATCAGGAGCGGATACGATCCGGTCTCGAGTTGGCCGGATGGGATGAAGCGCAATTGCCGGACGCGCTATTGCCGACAACACCATGAGCAGCATCGGAGCGTCGAGCACATGACGCGGCCCTGTGTCGGATCCGCGCGTTCTTGCGCAAATCTCCGGCCTTGGCTAGCATCCGCCCGCCGGCGCCGAGCGGAGGAGAACGTCGCGGTGGACCGGCTGGAGCGCCGTTGCGTCCCCTTGGGCGCTCAAAGGACACTCCATTTCTGGATCGACGCAGGAATTTTCGGAAACCGGAACCGGTTTTCGGGTTCATGCGCTCATGTGGGAGGAGACTAAATTGATCAACAGACGTGAATTCCTGCTGTCGTCCGTGGCGATCGGCACGATGGCGCTGGCCGCTCCGCAACTGGCTTTCGCCCAGGACAAGCTGACCATCCTTGGTTCGGTGCCGAGCCTCGGCTTTCCGTTCTTCGTGCACATGCTGAACCAGATCAAGGCGGAAGCTCAGGCGCAGGGCGTCAATCTTGTCGAAAGCGACGGCCAGAACTCGGCGCCCAAGCAGACCGCCGATATCGAGGCAGCGCTCGTGCAGAAGGTCAATGCCATCGTCATCTCGCCACTCGACGTCAACGCGCTGGCCCCGGCCATCGAGCAAGCGATCCAGGCCGGCGTCCCCGTCGTCACCATCGACCGCCGCGTCGACGGCGTCGAAGGCATCCTCGCCCATGTCGGCGCCGACAACGTCAAGGGCGGCGAGGCCGAAGCGCAGGCCATGGTGGCGGCTTTCCCGAACGGCGCCAAGATCTTCCATCTGCAGGGCCAGCCAGGTGCCGGGCCGGCGATCGACCGCAACAAGGGCGTGCACAACGTCCTCGACCCGATGAAGGACAAGTACCAGATCATCTTCGAGCAGACCGCCAATTTCGCCCGCGCCGAGGCGCTCTCGGTCACCGAGGCCGGCCTTGCCGCCAACGGCAAGCCCGACGCGATCATCTGCGCCAATGACGACATGGCGCTGGGCGCGGTCGAAGCCTGCGCGGCGCGCAACTTCACCGACGTCAAGATCTACGGCTTCGATGCGCTTCCCGAAGCGCTGGTCGCCGTGCGCGACGGCAAGCTGGCCGGCACCGTCGAACAGTTCCCCGGCGAGCAGTCGCGCACCGCGGTGCAGATCGCCGTCGCCTACGCCAGGGACAAGACTGAGCCCAAGGAAAAGCTCGTGCTGCTGACGCCGATCGTCATTGGCAAGGACAATCTCGACAAGGCGGAAAGGCTGGGCGAGACGAAGTAGGCCAATTGGCGAGGCCGGTGGGACAGCACCCCCCCTCTGGCCTGCCGGCCATCTCCCCCTCAAGGGGGGAGATTGGCAGTTTCAACGCGTCGCCCCTTTCTTCAACGCCGAGGATTAGCGAAAGCGGCCATGACATCCGATCTCCCCCCTTAAGGGGGGAGATGTCCGGCAGGACAGAGGGGGTGTTCAAGCGCGGCGTGAACAACTGCATCGAGGGAAAAGCTTTTGCCAGCCGAAGCCACTGCGTCGCCCAATACTCCCCTCCTCGCGGTAGAAGGCGTGACCAAGCGCTTTGCCGGCGTCACCGCACTGAGCGATGTCTCGCTCGAGGTTCGGCCCGGCGAAATCCTCGGCCTGCTCGGCGAGAACGGCGCCGGCAAGTCGACGCTGCTCAAGATCCTGTCCGGCGTGATGCCGCCGTCCAGCGGCCGCATCGTCTTCGACGGCGTCGAATTCAATCCGCACAATCCGCAGGATGCCAAGCGCCTCGGCATCGTCACCATCTACCAAGAACTGAGCCTGATCCCGACGCTGACCGTGGCGGAGAATATTTTTATCGGCCGCGCGCCGCTCGGGCGCTTCGGCCTGGTCAGCTGGCGGAAGATGGAGGTAGACTCGCGCGCGATCATCGCCCGCGTCGGCCTTGACCTCGACCCGGCGACGCCGGTGTCTGCGCTGTCGGTGGCCGAGCAGCAGCTGGTCGAGATCGCCCGCGCGCTGTCGCTGAAGAGCCGGCTCATCATCATGGACGAGCCGACCTCGGCGCTGACCGAAACCGAAGTGCAAAAACTGATGTCGATCATGGGCCGGCTGCGCAAGGACGGCGTCGCCATCATGTTCGTCACCCACCGGCTGGAAGAGGCCTCCGCGATCTGCGACCGCATGACGGTGCTGCGCGACGGCAGGCTGGCCGGCCATCTCGACCGCGATGGCGGGCCGATCAAGCTGCCGAAAATCATCGAAAAAATGGTCGGCCGCGCCGCGTCCGAGCTTTATGCCAGGCCGACGCTGCGCGATGTCGCCGGCGACGTCAGGCTTTCCGTGCGCGGCCTGCGCACGGTGCGCGATCCGCAGGCGCCGCACGCCATCGTGCTCGAAGGCATCGATCTCGACCTGAAGGCCGGCGAGATCCTCGGCGTTGCCGGCCTCGTCGGCTCCGGCCGCACCGAGCTGGCCCGCGCCATCTTCGGCGCCGACCGCATCGCCGCCGGCACCATCACCCTCGACGGCAAGACGATCGCGCCTGAAACACCCGCCGACGCCATCGCCCTCGGCATCGGCCTGGTGCCGGAAGACCGCAAGCATCAGGCGATCTTCGCCGCGCTCGGCATTCTCACCAACTTTTCCGTCGCTGCGCTCGGCCGCTACTCCAACGCTCTCGGCTTCATGGCCGAGCGCCGCGAGCGCCAGGCGCTGGCGAGCTACAGAAAAACGCTGTCGATCCGCATGGCCTCGCCCGAGCAGCCCATCGAGGGGCTGTCCGGCGGCAACCAGCAGAAGGTCATCCTCGCCCGCTGGCTGGCGCGCGACCCCAAGGTGCTGATCGTCGACGAGCCGACGCGCGGCGTCGATGTCGGCGCCAAGGCCGAGGTGCACCAGATCCTGGTGCACCTCGCCGGGCGCGGCATCGCCATCATGATGATCTCGTCGGAATTGCCCGAAGTACTTGCGGTGTCGGACAGGATCGTCACCATGCGGCGCGGCCGCATCACCGGCGAGATGGCAGGTATCGAGGCGACCGAGGAAAAACTGATGGAACTGATGGCGCTCGATCAAACGCAGGAAGCGACGCAATGACCAGCACGACCGAACAGAGCCAGCGCGGCGGCATCAATGTCGCGCGCCTGCTGATGAGCTTCGGCCCGCTGATGTTCCTGGCGCTGCTGATCGTCGTCTTCACCGTGCTGAAGCCGAGCTTCATCGACCCGATCAACATCTTCAACATCATGCGGCAGATCTCGATCACCGGGCTGATCGCGCTCGGCATGACCTTCGTCATCCTCACCGCCGGCATCGACCTGTCGGTCGGCTCGCTGCTGGCTTTCTGCGGCATGGTCGCGGCGGTGGTGGCCAAGGGCGGCACCGCCAACACGCTGTCGCTGTCGACGTCCGGCGCACAAGGCTATGGCTGGTTCGCAGCCCTTCTGGCCGCCGTCGTCGTCGGCGCCCTGGCCGGCGGCGTCCAGGGCTTTGCCATCACCCGGCTGAAAGTGCCGCCCTTCGTCGTTACGCTCGGCGGCCTCACCGTGTTTCGCGGCCTGACGCTGACAATCTCCAATGGCGGCCCGATCTCCGGCTTCGACGCTTCGATGCGCTGGTTCGGCACCGGGCTAATCGGCCCGGTGCCGGTGCCGGCGATCATTTTCGCTGCGGCGGCCATCCTCTGCCACATCGTCCTGCGCTACACGCGCTACGGCCGCGCCGTCTACGCCGTCGGTGGCAATGCCGAGGCGGCGCGGCTGTCCGGCCTGCGCGTCGACCGCATCCTGATCTCGGTCTACATCATCGTCGGCTTCTTCGCCGGCCTTGCCGCCTTCGTGCTGTCGGCCAGGCTCAATTCCTCGGAAGCCGTCGCCGGCATCGGCTACGAGCTGACCGTGATCTCGGCGGTGGTCATCGGCGGCACCTCGCTGTTCGGCGGCATTGGCTCGGTCGGCGGCACGGTGGTGGGTGCAGCACTGATCGGCGTGCTGCAGAACGGGCTGCAGTTCAACAACGTCTCGTCCTACACGCAAAGCATCGTCATCGGCCTGATCCTGATCCTCGCCGTGGCCTTCGACCGCTGGCTGAAATCGCGGGTAAGGCGGTAGTCCGAGGGGCAATACAGACCTAGGTCGTCGGGACAGTACCCCCTCTGTCCTACCGGACATCTCCCCCCTCAAGGGGGGAGATTGGATGTCGCTTCGCCTTTCGCCAATCTCAGAAGAAGCGCTACCGGCGAAGCTGCCAATCTCCCCCCTTGAGGGGGAGATGTCCGGCAGGACAGAGGGGGGTCCTCGACCGTAGGGCGGAGAGATCAAAGGCAGTGCACCACTATCCGTACCTCCCCGTAACCGCGGCACATGCGCCAGATGCGCGAGGTCGTGATCGTAGCCGGCTTGGCAGGCGCGGAGATGCGCAACGTTGGCGCGAGGCACCCCCCTCTGTCCTGCCGGACATCTCCCCCTCAAGGGGGGAGATTGGATGTTGCTGCGGCTTTCGCCATTCTCCAACTTGGGGAAAAGCCGCGTTCATGCCGGTGCGTTGAGACGCTGCGAACGCGTTGCCCAATCGATGACTGTCCCGCCGGCAACGGTAGAACTCGTCAGCGGCGCGAGAAGATCGTTGCGGCGGGCGAACGCCACGAAGGTCGCCCGCGCCGTCTCGGCGTCGATCTCTCCGTCCATCGCCGCCCGGCAGGCTTTGGCGGCGATGTCATGCGCGGCCGTCCGGCTCGCCCGCGGCCAGTCGGCAAGCAGCGCATAGGCCTCAGCCGCGCTTTCTATCCTGGTCGGCGTGCCGAGGCCGGTCAGGATGGTGACCGGCTTTTCAAAAGAAGAACGGTCCATGACACTCTCCTTTCCGGTTCAACTGTCTCCAACAGGCGCAGGCATGCGCGCCTGCGCGGCAATCATTTACGCTCCTCCTGGCCGGCCCCGACGCGTTGGGCCGACAGGAACATCAGCGTATAGGTCGCCTTGCGGCGATCCCAGCCGGCCGACTCGGCCATGTCCAGCAAGCCGTCGACCAAGGGCGCCAGCGCCGCCCTGCAATCGGTTTCATAGTTGAAATCGTTCTTCGGGCGGGTCGGCGCCGCGATCTTTCCAAAACTGTCCATCACATCCATCGCAACACCTGCTCCGCATTAATCCCGGACCGGCAAGACCGCGCCCGCTTTGGCGGACACGGTCCATCTGCCGTTCAGAAGCCTCGCTTTGGAGGCCTGACCTTAGTAGTCCATGCCGCCACCGCCGGGCATTGCCGGTGCGGCAGCTTCCTTCTTCGGCTTCTCGGCCACCATCGCCTCGGTGGTTACCAGCAGGCCGGCGACCGACGCGGCGTCCTGCAGAGCGGCGCGCACCACCTTGGCCGGGTCGATCACGCCCTGCGCGTAGAGGTCGCCGAACTCGTTGGTCTGGGCGTTCCAGCCATAGCCGAATTCGGTCTTCTCGCGCAGCTTGCCGACGATGATCGAACCTTCCGCACCGGCATTCTCGGCGATCTGGCGCACCGGCTGCTCGATGGCGCGACGCACGATCTCGACGCCGGTCTTCTGGTCGGGATTGTCGACCGCGACATTGTCGAGCGCCTTCGCCGCCCTGAGCAGCGCCACGCCGCCGCCGGGCAGTATGCCTTCCTCGACCGCAGCGCGGGTGGCGTGCATGGCGTCGTCGACGCGGTCCTTGCGCTCCTTGACCTCGACCTCGGTCGAGCCGCCGACGCGGATGACGGCGACGCCGCCGGCGAGCTTGGCCAGCCGTTCCTGCAGCTTCTCGCGGTCATAGTCGGAGGTGGTCTCCTCGATCTGCGCCTTGATCTGGCTGATGCGTGCCTGGATCTCGTCCTTGCGGCCGGCACCGTCGACGATCGTGGTGTTCTCCTTCTCGATCAGCACCTTCTTGGCGCGGCCGAGCATCTCCAGCGTGACGTTTTCGAGCTTGATGCCGAGATCCTCGCTGATTGCCGTGCCGCCGGTCAGGATGGCAATGTCTTCCAGCATCGCCTTGCGGCGGTCACCAAAACCCGGCGCCTTGACGGCGGCAACCTTCAGTCCACCGCGCAGCTTGTTGACGACCAGCGTCGCCAGCGCCTCGCCTTCGACATCCTCGGCGATGATCAGCAGCGGCTTGCTCGATTGCACAGCGGCTTCGAGCACCGGCAGCATGGCCTGCAGGTTGGACAGCTTCTTCTCGTGGATCAGCACATAGGGCTCTTCGAGCTCGACGCGCATCTTGTCCTGGTTGGTGATGAAATAAGGCGAGAGATAGCCGCGATCGAATTGCATGCCCTCGACCACTTCGAGCTCAGTCTCGGCGGTCTTGGCCTCCTCGACCGTGATGACGCCCTCATTGCCGACCTTTTCCATCGCTTCTGCGAGGAAGCGGCCGATCTCCACATCGCCATTGGCCGAGATGGCGCCGACCTGGGCGATCTCGTCGTTCCTTGTCACCTTGCGGGCATTGGCCTTGAGTTCGGCGACGATGGCGTCGACCGCCTTGTCGATGCCGCGCTTCAGGTCCATCGGGTTCATGCCGGCGGCAACCGCCTTGGCGCCCTCCTGGACGATCGACTGCGCCAGAACGGTCGCGGTCGTCGTGCCGTCGCCGGCGACGTCGCTGGTCTTCGAGGCGACCTCGCGCACCATCTGCGCACCCATGTTCTCGAACTTGTCCTCGAGCTCGATTTCCTTGGCGACGGTAACGCCGTCCTTGGTGATGCGCGGGGCGCCGAATGACTTGTCGAGGATGACATTGCGGCCCTTGGGACCGAGCGTCACCTTCACCGCGTCGGCGAGGATGTTGACACCGCGCAACATCTTCTCGCGGGCTTCGGTATGGAATTTCACATCCTTGGCAGCCATTGGATAACTCCTTCAAATAGGCAGCTTACGTTGACTGATGGCTTGTTCAGGGCCCGCTCAGGCGGCCTTCTGCATCTTGTCGGTCAATTCGATCACGCCCAGCACATCGCTTTCCTTCATGATGAGCAGGTCCTCGCCGTTGAGCTTGATCTCGGTGCCCGACCATTTGCCGAACAGGATGCGATCGCCGACCTTGACGTCGAGCGGCTGCAACTGTCCGCTATCGTCGCGCGCGCCGGGGCCGGCGGCGATGACCTCGCCTTCCTGCGGCTTCTCCTTGGCTGTGTCAGGAATGATGATGCCGCCCGCGGTCTTCTCGTCGACCTCGATGCGGCGGACCAGGATACGGTCATGCAATGGACGGAACGCCATGTCGTTCTCCTCATAGGACAAACAGATTTTCTTGGACCTCCCTTCGCAGCCGACCAGTGGGTCGGTGCGACGGTGCGCGACCCCTGCTCAGGCATCACGCGCCTATCGAATTAGTCTGCCTATCCAGCCTTTCAAGAGGACGCCGAAAAAATTTTAGCACTCGCCGTTGTCGAGTGCCAACGCACCGTAATAACGCACTGTAATAATGGCGCTATTCCAGGATTTGAACGATGGATGCGGCTTGAAATCGGGGCGCAACCTTCCGACATCATCGTCGATCCCGGCACCGTCTGCCGGCGGCCGGAACCGATGAGGAAGTGGAAGCGTTTTCCCCCGCGGAGGATAGACGCCTGATCGTTCGGAAAGGAGACGGGCATGGTCGATAATGAGTTCCAGGTCAGCAACGAGTTCCGGCTCCAGATGCAGGGTTTTGGCCTGACGACGGCAGAGATCCATTATCGTCTTCCCGACTATCGGGACCTGCTCCAGCTCTTCATCTGGCAGCAATACGACATCGCCCCGGATTTCCCGACGCTGAAGCATTTCCTCGAATTTTGGGAACGTGAGATCGAGGGCCCGCTGCATTCTGTGCGCGTCGCCCATCACCGTCTGATTCAGCCCTCCGAATGGCGGGCGGTGGACGGCGTCATTACGCTGCAGTGAAATAGAAAAAAGGCGGCGCTTTTCATGAATGGCGCCGCCTCTGCGGCACAGCGCGTCCGCCCCGGCTTCAGGTTCCCCGGCTTCAGGTTCATTGGCGTTCAGGTGGATTGGCGTTCAGGTGGATTTACGTCCCGTGACCAGCAGTCCGGCGGTGCGCGCCGCCTTGACGAAGGCGGTTCGCGCCTCGCGGGCGGTGCGCCAGCCGTCGAGCGCGTCGCGGCAGGCGCGATAGGCTACGCGCCAGCTCCGGCCGCGCGCCCGGTCCGGCCATTGCTGCATGCATTCGATGGCTTCCCAGCTGCTGGCGACCTTGCGCTCTCCGACGGATTGGAGCTTGAGCGTGATCGGCTCGGAGAATGGGACGTCGTTCATCACTTCCTCCTTTTTTCTTTTTGAGAATAACCAGGAAGGCGGCCCGATCGGCGCCCGACTGACGAGATGGTTCGTCTAGCTGCACGCTTCAAGACCTCCCCCCCGGCTTAGCCTTACTTGCCTCCAGCCCTGCTTGCCGAAACCCGGCGCTATATGTCGTCGTCCGGCGGTTCGAGAAGTCCGATCAGCGTCGCCACCCTTGCCGACGGCAGCGGGCGGCCCTCGTTGACCAGCGCCTCATCGGCGCCGACCCAGGCAAAGGCCTCGCGCAACTCTTCGATCGTCGCGCCGGTCGAGGCGATGTCGGCGATCACGGCGTCGTCGACCGGGCCCAGCACCGAAATGATGTCGTCGCGTGTCATGGTCATGATGTCCTCCATGCGGCGTGCCGGCGCGACCCGCAAACGACGGTTGGAACCGGCATTACCAGTACAATCTGGCAACAAAAAATTCTGGCAGCGGGACAGAATCTGGGTCTTGATTTCGGCCTGACAATAACCAAATCGAAATTGCCGGTTGCCGAATGGGACCGGCAGAGCCCAGGGAGCGCCAAGCTCTTTGGCGTCCCTCGTACTATGTTGCTCCATGGAGGATGTAGCTATGAGAACCGCATTCGACTTTTCCCCGCTTTATCGGTCGAGCATCGGTTTCGACCGCATCTTCAACCTGCTGGAAAACGCGCCTCAGGCAGTCGAAACCTGGCCGCCTTATGACATCGAGCGAAGCGACGAGAACACCTATCGCGTGACGATCGCCGTCGCCGGCTTTTCCGACGACGATCTCGACATCAGCCACGAGCCGAACCTTCTCATCGTCTCGGGCGAGCGCAAGAAACAGGACGAGGTGGAATATCTCCATCGCGGCCTTCCGGTGCGACCGTTCACACGCCGCTTCGAGCTTGCCGATCACATGACGGTCACCGGCGCCTCGCTCAGCAACGGCCTGCTGACGATCGACCTCGTGCGCCAGGTGCCCGAGGAGATGAAGCCCCGTCGCATCACGATTGCCAAGCAAGACGGCGCGCGCAAGGCCGGGCAGGTCGAGAAGCCGAAGCAGGCCGCCTGAGCCAAGGCGATCTCTGGCGTTCGCCTTTGACACAACCACTCGAGAAAAGGAGAACAGCAATGGCTATTCGTGATCTCATACCCTGGGGCCGGGAGAACAGTCCGGTTCCCAGCTTCTATCGTGACGAGGACCGCGACCCGTTCATGGCGTTGCATCGCGAGATGAACCGCCTGATCGACGACGCTTTCCGCGGTTTCGAGACGCGCATGCCGATGCTCAGCGGATTTTCGTCGGCGCGCGGCAGCTGGCCGAGCGTCGAAATCGCCGACGGCGAGAAGGAGATCCGCGTGACCGCGGAAATTCCCGGCATGGACGAAAAGGACGTCGAGGTGATGCTCGATGACGGCGTGCTGACGCTGCGTGGCGAGAAGCGCTCCGAGACCGAAGACAAGGACAGGCAGTTCTCCGAGCGGTTCTACGGCCGCTTCGAGCGCCGCATCCCGCTCGGCTACGAGGTCGAGGAGGACAAGGTGAACGCCGCCTTCCATAACGGCGTGCTCACCGTGACGCTGCCCAAGACGGAGCGCGCACGGACGAAAGCCAAGCGCATCGCCATCAGTGGCAGTGCCGCCAGCCCCGGCAAGAGCAAGCACTGACGACATCGGCAGCCGGACGCGCCAGCCGCGCCCGGCTGCAGATCGGGCTGCATCCCGATCGGCCCGCGCGCTCCGCCCAAAGGCACGGGCTTCATTTGTTCGGCCGATGCGCCTGACGGCGCGCAGGCCGCATAGTGAGTATCTACGGAGCATTGAGTAGCAGCGTCGCTACCGTGGCGTTCCTGGCGCACAGGCTACGGAGCCCGTCATCCCTTGGGGTGGCGGGCTTTCGTATCAATTGTCGGCTTTATCGGCCTGTGAAAAGTCCTCGCCATCCGCTTCGTGTCACGATCGCGGGCGGAGGCAGCCACCCGTCTCAGATCGCCTCGCGCTGCCGTTCCGGCGTGGCGACCAGCAAGGCCGCGGCGGCGTTGGCGGCAGCAAGTGCGGCCTCGACCCGATGCCCGCGGGCAAGGCCTGCCGCGAACGCGCCGACGAACTCGTCGCCGGCGCCATGGGTGCTGACCACCTTCACCGGAAGGGCGGCCCGCGCGAACGCCTGGCCGTCGCGGCCGCAATAGGCAACGCCCTCCCCGCCGGCCGTGACGATCGCCGCCGGGTAGAAATCGATCAGCATGCGTGCCGCATCGGCAGCACCCTCGAGCGTATCGACGACCGCAACGCCGGCCAGGAATTCCGCCTCGATGGCGTTGACGATGACGATATCGGTGAGTGCGATCAATTCGCCGGACAGTTTTCGCGCGGGGGCGGCGTTGAGCACGACGCGGCCGCCATGCGCCTTCACCGCCCGCGCTGCGGCAATGTTGGCGGCTTCCGGCACCTCGTTCTGCAGCAGCAGCACCGCCGTTTGCGCAACCATCTCGGTCGCGGCCACGATGTCCTTCTCGCCCAAGGTGAGATTGCTGCCCGAGACGATCACCGCGCCATAATCGCCGCCGGCGTCGAAGATCGCCACGCTCATGCCCGAGCCGGCGCCAGGTGCGACCCGCACGAAGCGGCTGTCGACGCCGCGGCGCGCGAGATTGCCGACAAGCGCGCGGCCGAAATCGTCATCGCCGACGGCGCCGATCATTGCCGAGCGCACGCCGGCCCGCGCCGCCGAGACCGCCTGGTTGCCGCCCTTGCCGCCGCATTTCGGCTGCCAGGCATCGCCGGTTACGGTTTCGCCCTTGCGCGGGCGGTCAGGCGCTTCGACCATGATGTCGTAATGCAGGCTGCCGAACACGGTGACCAGCGGAGCCGTCATGTGCCCCGATCTTTCATGAGCCGCCCCAATCTTTCATGAACCGCCCTTGTCCCGGCGTTTCGACGTCACCGCCGACATCGTGCGGCCGAGATTGCGCTCCGCCGCCTGGTAGTCGCGCTGCGCCACCGCGACGAACAGCGCGTCGAGAATGTTGAGCTGGGCGATGCGCGCCGCCGCGTTCTCGCCCAACAATGGCGAGCCCTGCGCAGTCGAGCACAGCACGATGTCGGCGACGGCGGCCAGCGGCGAGTTGTCGTAATTGGTGATCGCCAGCGTCCGCGCACCGCTCTTGCGGGCGAGATGGATGGCATCGATGACGGCGCTGGTGTTGCCGGAATGCGAGAAGCCGACGGCGATGTCGTCGGCGCCGAGCAGCGAGGCCGACATCAGCATCATGTGCGAATCGTCGTAGACGGATGCGCGGATGCCGATGCGCAGGAATTTGTGCGAGACGTCGCGCGCGATCTGCGCCGAACCGCCGACGCCATAGAAATCGCGGTTCCTGGCGCGGTACAAAAGATCGGCGGCGCGGTCGAAATCGTCCATGTCGAGGATCGCCAGCGTTTCCTCCAGCGCCTGGATCGAGGTGCGGAACACTTTTTGGACGATCTCGGCCGAGCTGTCGTCGACCGACAGTTCCTGGTGCATTTCGGCGGTCGGCAGGCGGCTGTATTCGTAAACCGCGGTGCGGAAGTCGCGATAGCCGGAAAAGCCCAGTTTCTTGGCGATCTTCACCACCATCGCCTCCGACACGCCGGCTTCTTCGGCGATCTGCTTGAGCGGAATGGTCTCGTCGAAGCCGCGCCGTCCGAACACGGTTTCCACCACCTTCGCCTCGAGCGGTGTCAAATGCGGCATCATCATGCGGATCCGCGGTCCTACTGCTTTCAGATCCAGGCTGGTCAAGGTCATCCACGTCCCCTCGTCACGCGATCGATGAGCATCGCGGCGAGGATTATAAGGCCAGTTGCCAAGAGCTGATAGAAGGACTGGACATTCATCAGCGTCAGGCCGTTGCGCATGGTGCCGAGAATGACGGCGCCCAGGATGGTGCCGACGACGCTGCCCTTGCCGCCCATCAGCGAGGCGCCGCCGATGGCCGCCGCGGCAATGGCATCGAGCTCCCAGAGATTGCCGAGAATGGGTTCGGCGGCACCCAGCCGTCCGATCAGGATCTGCGCGGCAAGGGCCGCCAGCAGGCCCGAGATCATGTAGGCGGCGATCTTGGTGCGAGCGATCGGCACGCCGGCTATGTAGGCCGCCTCCTCATTGCCGCCGACGGCGAGCAGATATTCGCCGAAAGGCGTCTTCTTGAGGATGATCCAGGCGATCAGCGCGACCACGGCCACGATGATGACCGCCAGTGGCAATCCGAACAGCGAGCCGTTGAAGATGGCGCGGAAGCCGGCTGGCAGGCCGAGCACCGGATTGCCGCCGGTATAGATCAGCGCCAGCGCCCGGTAGGTGCTGAGCGTTCCCAGTGTGACGATGAAAGGCTGCAGCCCGACATAGGCGACCAGCACGCCATTGAGCAGGCCGCAGACGAGGCCGATAGCGAAGCCGGCGGCGATGGCGAGCGGAAACGGCACGCCGGCAACCAGCATCGAGGCCGAGATGACGGCCGAAAGGGCTGCCGTCGGCCCGACCGACAGATCGATGCCGCCCGAGATGATCACCAGCGTCATGCCCAACGCCAGGCAGGCGTTGATGCTCGACTGCTGCAGGATGTTGATCAAATTGCGCTCGGCAAAGAAGCCCGGGACCAGCGCGCCGAAGACGGCGAGGATCACCACCAGGCCGATCAGCGTGCCGGCGTCGCGCAGCGAAAACCGGTGCAGGAATTCAGCCCGTGGGCGCGCTGCTGTGTGTTCGGTTACATCAGTCATACGCTGGTCCTGTCCGTTATGACTTGCCGGCCCGATGGCCTTGCGCCTTGCCGGCCTTGCGTCTCCGATTGGGGTATGGCGTGCGCCGCGATCGCCTGTTCGCTGAGATCGGCCCGGTCGAGTTCGGCGGCGACCGTGCCGTCGCGCATGACCAGCACGCGGTCGGCGAGCCGGATCACCTCGGGAAGCTCGGACGACACGACGACGACCGAATGGCCTTCGGCGGCGAGCTCCTCGATCAAATGGTAGATCTCCGCCTTGGCGCCGACGTCGATGCCGCGCGTCGGCTCATCGAACAAAAGGATGCGCGTTCCCGCCGCCAGCCAGCGGCCGATGATCGCCTTCTGCTGGTTGCCGCCGCTGAACAGCCGGATCGGCCGGTCGAGCAGGAACGGGCGCAAATTGACGCGCTTCATCTTCTCGGCCGCGACCCGTTTCAGCCTGGCGTGATCGATGACGCCGCACGGTGCGAACACGCCCATCGAGGCCAACGCCATATTGCTGGAGATCGACCGCAGCGGCACGATGCCTTCGCGCTTGCGCTCCTCCGGCACCAGGCCGATGCCGGCGGCGATGGCTTCGCGCGGACTGGAAAGTTTTATCGCCTTGCCGTCGATCTCGACCCTGCCCGACGAGGCGCGGTCGGCGCCGGCCAGCAGCCGCAGCAGTTCGGTACGGCCCGAGCCGACCAGGCCGGCAATGCCCAGCACCTCGCCGCGGTGCAGGTCGAACGAGACGTTACGGACTTTTGTCGCCGAGGCGAGGCCACGCACGCTCAGCCTGACCTCGCTCGAGGTGTGCGAACGGTGCTGTTCCTGGGCGAGCTCGCGGCCGACCATCATCGAAACGACGGCTTTTTCCGACATTTGCGCCAGATCGACGGATCCGACCACGACGCCGTCGCGCATGATTGTGGCGCGCTGGCAGATGCCGAACACCTCGTCCAGCTTGTGCGAGACATAGACGACCGCGACACCGTCGCGCGCCAGCCCGGCAATGACTTCGGCCAGCCGCTCGAACTCGCTCGGCGTCAGGCTCGATGTCGGCTCGTCCATCGCCACGACGCGCGCCCGATCGAGCAGCGCCCGGGCGATCTCGACGATCTGCCGCTGCGCAACCTTCAGGCTGCCGAGCGGGACTGCCGGATCGATGGTCGGATCGAGGGCGGCAAGGGCTTCCGCGGCGCGGCGTTCCTGCTCGCGGCGGGCGACGAAGATGCCGCCGCGCGTCAGCGGATGGCCGAGGAACATGTTCTGGGCGACGCTGAGATGCGGCACCTGCTGCAATTCCTGATGGATCATGGCGACGCCCGCGGCGCGCGCCGCGACCGGATTGTTCAGCGCCACCGGTCTGCCGTCGATCAGCACGCTTCCGGCGGTCGGCCTGTAGACCCCCGACAGGATGCGCAGCAGCGTCGATTTGCCGGCGCCGTTCTCACCGAGCAGGCCATGGATTTCGCCGGCGCCGACGGAAAAGGACACATCGCTCAGCGCTCGCACCGCCGGAAACACCTTGGAAATGCCCTCGAATTGCAGCCGCGGGACAGACATTGGTTCTATTCTCCAGGCAAAGGGCGCCAGCCCGGCCGGCACCCGCAGTCCTGCCCTTAATTGCCCGCTGCCGCGTCCTCGAGCAGCGCCTTGCGCACGGCGTCGCCGGCGCCGGAATAGCGGTCGGCATTGTCCTTGGTGATAAGCGCCTGCGGCGTGGCGACGACGCGCGGCAGCTTCTGCCCGGCCACCAGCCGCAGCGCCGATTCCAGCGCCACCTCGCCGGTCAGCACCGGGAAGCTGTCGACGGTGCCGGTCAGTTCGCCGGCGCGGATCGAGGCATAGGCGTCGGAGATGCCGTCGGTGCCGAAGACGGCGACCTTGTCCTGCAGGCCGGCGGCCTTGACCGCCTCGACGATGCCCAGCGCCATGCCGTCATTGTTGGCATAGAAGCCGATCAGGTCGGGGTGCTGCTGCAGGATGTTGCTGGCCGCGTCGAAGGAGGTCTGGCGGTCCCAGTTGCCGGGCACGCTGGCGACGACCTCGAACTTGCCGGCCTCGGTGATCGTGGTCTTGAAGCCATCGGTGCGCTGGACGGCGGCATAGACGCCGGCCTGGCCTTCGACGATGGCGACCTTGCCGCCATCCGGCCGGTTCTTGATGAACCATTTGGCGACGCGCACCCCATTGTCGCGCTGGACATTGCCGACATAGTGCTCGGCCTGCGGGATGACCGCGTCGTTGACATTGACCACCGGCACGTTGGCGGCCCTGGCCTGTTCCATGATCGGCTGCAGGTTGGAGTCGGTCTGCGGCGAGACGAGCAGCACGTTGTAGCCCTGCGTGACCAGGCCTTCGGCGATTGTCAGCTGGCCGAGCTGGTCGCCCTCGCTCTGCGCCGCCTGGTAGACGACCGGCACGCCGACGCGATCGCCGAACGACTTGTAGCCCTCACCCAGCGACCGCCAGTATTCGTTGGTCAGCGTCTTGGAGACGGCGCCCGCCCTGGTGCCGTCGGGCAGCTTGGGAAACGCGCCGAACTTGGCCTCGAGCTGCGACCAGTCGATGCGGTCCTTCTCGGTATCGGAATTGAGCGGCGCGAGGTCGGTCGAAAAGGCCGAGCCGATGGACAGCGCCATCAGCGCAGCGGTGGCGGTGGCAAGCAGAAATTTCATGGTCTTTCCTCCCTTGTTGAAAACGGCGCCGGCCTCAGTTCTCCGGCCCGAGCATGGCTTCCTGGATGATGGCTTGCGACGCGACCGCGTCCTGGCGGTCGACGGCGGTGGACAGGCGGTTGTCCTTCTCCAGCCGCTCGACGACGCGCAGCATGCGCTTGACGGTGGCGATGTTGACTTCGCATTCGTGGATCGGATCGAGCCCGGTCATGTCGGGAAATGTGTCGAAGTAGATGGCGCCCGCGTAGCCGTCGCGGCGGATCTGCCTGAGCAGCTCGATCGTCTGCAGCGTGTGCACCGCGCCGACCATCAGGCCGTCGTCGCGCTTGGCGTAGCCGTCGTTGAGATGCACGCCCAAGAGCTTGCTGTGGCGCGCCACCAGTGCTGCGGCAAAGGCCGGCTGCTCGTCGGCATAGAGCACATGGGCAAAATCGAGCGTCACGCCGAGATTGGGCAGGCCGATCTCGCGGATCGCCAGCAATGTCGTCGCCGCGTCGGGCATCAGGCTGTAGGAACGCGGCTCGTTGGGCTTGTATTCCAGGCTGATCTCGCAGTCGGGATCATGCGCCGCCACTTCACGAATACCATCTATTTCGTGTTGCCATAGCGTCGCGTAATCGGCCTGGAAGGCATAGTCGAAGCCATCCTGGCCGAGCCACAGGGTCATCAGATTGGCGCCCGCCTCACGCACGGCGTCGATGCCGGCCTTGGTGAGGTCGATGGCTTCGCGGCGAACTGCCGGATCCGGATTGGTGAAGGCGCCGAGCTTGAAGGCGGGATTGGAGTAGTAGCGCATGGCAAAACCATTGATGGAAAGCCCGAGATCGCCGAGTTCTTGTGCCATTTCCGCAGGTTTTTCATCGACATGATCAGGAAAGTTGAGGTCGAGGTCGGTCAGCCCCGCAACCTTCGCCGCACGCGCCGCCATCTGCAGCATGGACGGCTTGCCGACAAGATCCGGCCATTCGGCCTGCGGCCGCGAGGCAAAGGAATTCAGGCGTGTGGCGAAACGACTGGCTGTCATGGATGACCCTTTTGGTGGACATAACTTCACATATTTTAGAATATTTGTAAAGTTCTCATTTGAGAACTCTAGGAAATTCGACCTTGTGGCGGCGCCGCCAAACCGTAGGGCCTGCGCATGGTAAGGTTCCGGGCGGGCGCTGCTGGTCGTAACCCTGTACAACCGCTCGTCGCCCTTGCGTCTTGCGCGCCAATTGATCATCCTCGCCGCAGTTGCACCGCGGCCGGGGGGTTCGCACATGCCGACGCTTTATGCGCTGAAACCGGCCTTCCAGGCCAGGCTGCGGCCGCTCGCCGACCGGCTGGCCGGGGCTGGCGTCACCGCCAACCAGATCACGCTGCTGGCTGCCGCCCTGTCGGTTGCCACCGGCGTTGTGGTCGCGGCCCTTGCCGGCCATCGCGCGATCTTGCTGCTGATGCCGGTGGCGCTGTTTGCGCGTATGGCGCTCAACGCCATCGACGGCATGCTTGCGCGCGAACATGGCCAGGCCTCAAAACTCGGCATGTATCTCAACGAGCTCTGCGACGCCGTCTCCGACCTGGCGCTGATCCTGGCCTTTGCCGCTCTGTTCCCTGCCTGGGGCGTCGTCGCCTTTGCCGTCACAGCAGTGCTTGTGGAGTTCGCCGGCGTGCTCGGCATCGCGGCAGGCACCGGGCGCAATTATGCCGGGCCGTTCGGCAAGAGCGATCGGGCGCTGGCGCTCGGCATCGTCGCCTTTCTCATCGCCTGCGGCCTCTGGGTGGAAGCCATCACGCCGTTCGTGTTTCCGGCAATGGCTACACTCTCGCTGGTGACCGCCATCAACCGGATACGCAGCGGCCTTAACGGGAGCGGCGACTGAAATTCCGGACGCATCCGCCTGGGGAAAAACATGCTTCATGAACCGACGATTGCTGCTTCCGCAGTTGAGCAGCGGGTGGCGCAGGAGCGCAGCTTCCGCAGCCATGACGGCACCGAGATCTTCTACCGCTACTGGCCGGCGGTCGGGCAACCCGCCAAGGGCGCGGTTGTGCTGTTCCACCGCGGCCACGAGCACGGCGGCCGCATGGCTCATCTGGTCGACGAACTCGATATGCCCGGCCATGCCTTCTACGCCTGGGACGCGCGCGGCAATGGCCGCTCGGCCGGCGAGCGCGGCTATGCGCCGTCTTTTGCAGCACTTGTGCGCGACATCGATTGGTTGGTGCGTGAGATCGGCAGGGACGGTTTTTCCCAGCGCGACATCGCGCTGATCGCGCAATCTTTCGGCGCGGTGCTCGCGGCCGCCTGGGTGCATGATTATGCGCCCGACATCCGCGCACTGGTGCTAGCCTCGCCGGCCTTCTCGGTCAAGCTCTACGTGCCTTTCGCCAAGCAAGGCATTGCGCTGTGGCAGAAGATCAAGGGCCGCTTCTTCGTCAATTCCTACGTCAAGGCCAAGTTCCTGACGCATGATCCCGAGCGCATCGCCTCCTTCGAGGCCGACCCGCTGATCACGCGGCCGATCGCTTCCAACATCCTGGTCGAGCTCTACGACCACGCCGCCCGCATCGTCTCGGATGCCCGCGCCATCACCGTGCCGACGCAATTGCTGATCTCCGGCAGCGACTGGGTTGTGCGGCATGGACCGCAGCACGAATTCTTCGTCAATCTCGCCAGCCCGGCCAAGCAGCGGCATGTGCTGCCCGGTTTCTTCCACGACACGCTGGGCGAACGCGACCGCCGCAAGGCACTCGACCTGATCAAGCCGTTCCTGGAAAGACAGTTCTCGACGTCGCAGAAGCCGGTCGACCTGACCGCGGCAGACCGCGCTGGCTACACACGCGACGAGGCCGACCGGCTGGCCTCGCCGCTCGCTTTGCTGTCCCCGAAAGGCCTCTACTGGGCAATGAGCCGCGCCTCGATCCGTATCGGCGCCTGGCTGTCGTCAGGCATGAAGACCGGGAAAGCCACCGGCTTCGATTCCGGCTCGACCCTCGACTATGTCTACGAGAACCAGGCGCGGGGCACCAGTCCGCTCGGCCGCATGATCGACCGCACCTTTCTCGACGCCATCGGCTGGCGCGGCATCCGCCAGCGCAAGCTGCATCTCGAAGAGCTGATCGGCAGCGCCACCGGGACGCTGAAGGCCGCCGGCCGCTCAGTCCATATCGTCGATATCGCTGCCGGCCACGGCCGCTACGTGCTCGACGCCGTCGCCAAATGCACCCAGCCGCCGGCCAGCGTTCGGTTGCAGGATTTTTCCGAGCTCAACGTTTCGCTCGGCTGCAAGCTGATCGCCGAGCGGCCCCTGCCGACCGATGTCTCGTTCCACCAGGCCGACGCCTTCGACGCCGAGATGCTTGCCGGGCTCGATCCGGCGCCGGACCTGGCCATCGTCTCCGGGCTTTACGAATTGTTTGCCGACAACGCCATGATCATCCGCTCGCTCGGCGGGCTGGCCAGGGCGATGCAGCCCGGCAGCCTGCTTGTCTACACCAACCAGCCCTGGCATCCGCAGCTCGAAATGATCGCCCGCAGCCTGACCTCGCACCGCGGCGGCCAGGCCTGGGTGATGCGCCGGCGCACGCAAGGCGAGATGGACCAGCTGGTGGCGGCGGCCGGCTTCGAGAAGCTCGACCAGCGCATCGACCAGTGGGGCATCTTCACCGTATCGGTCGCGCGGCGCGTCTGAGCATGGTCTTGCCTGTCCTTGGCCCTGCCGCCCCTTTTGCCCCTGCGCGCGAGCCTTACGCTGGAATCGCGCTGCGGGCGGCGCTGTGGCTGGTCTTTCTGGCGCCGTTCTTCTACGCGAGCTACGGCTTCGCCAACTGGCTGGCGTCGCAGCGCGACGATGTCGGCAGCATCGTCTTCGCCTGGGAGCACAACATCCCGTTCATCGCCTGGACGATCGTGCCCTACTGGTCGATCAATCTGTTCTACGGCCTGTCGCTGCTGCTCAACGATACCAAGCGCGGCGTCGATCGGCTTGCCGGCCGCTATCTGACGGCGCAGATCGTCGCCGTCGCCTGTTTCATCCTGTTCCCGCTGACGGCGACCTTCGTGCGGCCGCAGACATCGGGCCTGCCAGGCTTCATGTTCGCGGTGCTCGGCGGTTTCGACAAGCCGTTCAACCAGGCGCCGTCGCTGCACATTGCGCTGCTGGTCATCATCTGGGATCATTGGCGCTATCGGCTGAAAAGCATGGCCGGCGTCGTCTGGCATGCCTGGTGTTTGCTGATCGGCGCCTCGGTGCTGACGACGTGGCAGCACCATGTCATCGATATCCCGACCGGCGCTTTGCTCGGCTTTTTCGCCCTGTGGCTGTTTCCGCGCCACGGCGAATTGCCGTTCGCCGGCTTCCGGCTGTCCGCTGACGCCGGCGCGCGGCGGCTGGCGCTGTTCTACGCGCTGGTCGCAGCGCTGGCGCTGGCCGGCGCCGCTGCCGGGGCCTTCGTTTCGGCGCTGTGGCTCATCCTGCTGTGGCCGGCGCTGGCGCTGGCCATCGTTGCCTTCGCCTATGCCGGAGCCGGCGCCAAAGTGTTCCAGAAAACGGCCGACGGCAGCGTCTCGCTGGCCAGCCGTGTCTTGCTGCTGCCCCACCGGCTTGGCGCCAGGATCAATGCATGGATATGGACGCGCAAGCTGCCGCCGCATGTCGCCATTGCCGACGGTGTCTTCCTCGGCCGCTTTCCCACCGTCGCCGAGGCTGGCGCATTCGGCACGGTGATCGACCTTGCCGGCGAGCTGGAGCGGCCGCGCGGCGTCGCCTGCCGCTGGACGGCTGTCGCCATGGTCGATCTTTTGCCGCCCTCGCCCGAGGCGCAGGCGCAAGCGGTGGCGGCGATCGAGGACGCGCGCAGCTACGGCACGGTGCTTGTCTGCTGCGCGCTCGGCTTCCAGCGCAGCGCCGGCGCCGTCGCCGCATGGCTGGTTGCCACAGGCCGCTCGCCAACGCCGGCGCAGGCGCGAACCAAGCTCGCCACCGCGGGCCGGCCGGTGCATCTTCACGTGGACCAGCCGGCATGAGTGCCTATCGAGACAAGGCCGAAGCGTTCGCCGTCGGGTTGATGACGCAGGCGGTGTGGCCGCTGTTTTTTGTGCTGGCCGCGTTGGCGGCCGCGCCGGTCATTGCCGTGGCAGCGCAGCCGCAGGCGACCACGCTGGTGGCGGCGGCGTGGCTGGTCGCGGCAGCGAGCGGCGTGGCCACTCTCGCCGTCTCGGCCCTGCTTGCCTTCGACGCGTTGCTGTTCTGGCTGATGGCCAGCCACATCAGCGAGGCCGCCGGCGGTGCCTCGGTAGACGACGTGCTGGCGCGCATGCGCGTCAAACCGGCCGCTGCCGGCATCCGCTCGCTCGACCGGCGCATCGCGGGCACGCAACGCCTGCTGATGAAGCAGCGCATCGCACTCGGCCTGTTCGTGGCGGCGTCGCTCGTCGCCTTGTCTTTCTGAGCCCGACGATGAGCAGGCTCGGCACAAGGAGCTTCACCCTGCTGCAGACCGTGACCTCCGTCGGCCTGTCGGCGCTGGCCTGGGCGGTGACCGGCGTGCGGCCGATCTGGAACGGCAGCCAGCCGTCGGACCGGCAGCGCATCTACTTCGCCAATCATGCCAGCCACGGCGATTTCATCCTGCTGTCGGCCTGCCTCAGCGAGAAGCAGCGCGCCCGCACCCATGCGGTCGCTGCCGCCGACTATTGGGGAAAATCGCGGCTGCGCCGGTTCATCGCGCAGGACATGCTGTCCTCCGTGCTGATCCACCGGCAGTGGACCGATGAGGCGCAGAACCCGATCTCGGTCATGCTGTCGGTGCTCGACGAGGGCCATTCGCTGATCATCTTCCCCGAGGGCACGCGCAACATGACCGACCAGCCGCTGCTGCCGTTCCGCTCCGGCCTCTACAATCTGTCGATGGCGCGGCCCGACGTCGAACTCATCCCGTGCTGGATCGAGAACATGTCGCGGGTGCTGCCCAAGGGCCAGTTCGTGCCGGTGCCGCTGCTCTGCCGGGTGGTCTTCGGCGCGCCGATCGCCATTGCGCCCGGCGAGGAACGCCGCGCCTTTCTCGACCGCGCCCGCGAGACGCTGCTGGCGCTGAACCCACGCCCGCTAAGAGGCGATTAGAACACGATGCCAATGATGCACGAGACCCTTATCATGGTTGTCGGCCTCACTGCTGTGCTGACCACGGCAAGCCTGGTCGCCGGCATCCTGTCGTGGCGCGCGCCGAAGCCGCTGTCGTCGACGCTGGTCAACCTCAACCAGCGCATCAACGCCTGGTGGGTGATGGTGGTGGCGATCACCGTCGCCTTCATCTTCGGCCGCGCCGGCATGACCATCCTGTTCGCGCTGATCTCGTTTGCCGCCTTGCGCGAATTCGTGACGCTGACGCACAGCCGCCGCAGCGACCATTGGGTGCTGCTCGGCATGTTCGGCCTCATCATCCCATTCCAGTACTGGCTGGTATGGACCGCCTGGTACGGCCTGTTCACCATCTTCATCCCGGTCTACTGCTTCCTGCTGATGCCGGCGATCACCGCGCTGCACGGCGACACCGAGCGCTTTCTCGAGCGCATCTCGGCGCAGCAATGGGCGGTCATGATCTCGGTCTATTGCGTCAGCCACGTGCCGGCGCTGCTGACGCTCGACGTGCCCGGCTTCGAAGGCCGCAACTTGTTGCTGGTCGCTTTCCTGATCATCACCGTGCAAGGCAGCGACGTGCTGCAATACATCTTCGGCAAGCTGTTCGGCAGGCACCTGATGTCGCCGAAGGTTTCGCCGTCGAAGACCTGGGAAGGGCTGGTCGGCGGGCTGGCGACGTCGAGCCTGCTTGGCGCGCTGCTGTCGTTCCTGACGCCGTTTTCGCCGCTGCAGGCGGCGGGCGTGGCCTTCATCGCCTGCCTGATGGGCTTCCTCGGCGGGCTGGTCGCCTCCGCCATCAAGCGCGACCAGGGGGTGAAGGACTGGGGCCATCTGATCGAGGGCCATGGCGGCATGATGGACCGCGCCGACAGCCTGGTCTTCGCCGCCCCGGTTTTCTTTCACACGGTGCGCTATTTCTGGACGTGAGGGCGAGCTACGACCTCAGAGGCTGTTTCGAAAGTCGCTCCGGCGAGTCATATGGTGGTGGTTTCGAGAACCGGAGCGCAGCGGACATTTGGGTCCGTGAGCACCGGAAGCACAGAAAACGCCATCAGATGGCCGCCGGAGTAGAGTTTCCAAACAGTCTCTTACTTTGCAGCCGCAAGCGGCGCCTTCCTGGCCGGGCGCGGCCGGCGGCGCATGCGGCGCTTGGCAGCGACCTTCAGCGCAACCGGCGGATCGCTCGACAATGCGCCCAGAACGGCTTCGACCATGCCAAACGCCACAAAATCGGCGTTGATGTCATTGGTCCATTCGACTTCTGTCTTTTTGTCGTCGCCGTCCTTCGACCAGAACACGATGCCTACCCGCAGCGCCGACCTGGCACGTTTCAGCCGACGAACAAGAAAACGGGCGTGCTTGACCGAGTCGCGGTTCAGGAATCCGACCACAACGGTGTCGACAGCGTCGAGCTCGAGCCGGCGAATGCCAGTCGGATCCATATCGGCAAAGCTCGCCTTCGAGACCGTCGCCCCCTGGACTTCGAGCACCTGCGCCAGCATGGCGGCGGCGGCATCGTCGAGTTCGCCGCGGCCGCCGGCACACAGCACCGACATGTCCGTGCCATCCGGCAGCTCAGTGTCGTCCTCGCCCTCCGCTTGAGCCTGCTTGTCCTTGTCCGCCGGCGCAGGTTCGGCTGTGGCCGGATCATCGTCCTCCTCCGCTTCCTCCCGTGCGCTGTCGTCGAGGTTCGCCACCAGCATCTGCGCGCTGGCCGCCACCCGCCGTCTTTGCTCATCGCCCATGACGCCGCGCACCCGATCCTGCTCGCCGAGCAGCAGTGCGGCAATGGCGACCTTGTCATAGAATTCGAACAGATATTTTTCCTCCAGCATCTCCTCGGCGTGATCCGTGGCTTCCTCTGGATCGCCGGCCAGCAGCCGTTGGTAGAGCCGGGCGTGGGGTTCGAGCACCGGTTCGTTGCCGAACAGGACGTCGAGGAATTCGAATTGCGGCACGTGCCTGCCGAGCACGACGAGGCAGACCGTGAGCGGCGTCGACAGGACCAGGCCCAGCGGGCCCCAGAGCCAGGTCCAGAAGATCGCCGCAACGATGATGGCCAATGGCGAAAGCCCCGTTCGTGAACCGTAGAGCCACGGTTCGACGACATTGCCGGTGATTATTTCCATGACCACGAACAGACCGGCGGTCCACAGCACGAGCGACCAGCCAGGCGCTACGGCAAGCGCCAGGAACAGCGGCAGCAGCGCACCAATGATCGGGCCGATATAGGGAACAAAGCGCAGCGCCAGCGCCAGCAAGCCCCACAGCAGCGCATTGGGTATCCCCAGAATCCAAAGCCCTGCTGTAACCGGTATGGCATAGACGATATTCACGACCAACTGCATGAGAAGATACCGGCCGACCCGCTTGCCGGCATCCTGGAGCGCCTCGGTTGTTCGATGAAGATCACCATAGCCGACGAGGCGTATGAAACGGTCGCGCAGGTCCTCGCGCTCGAGCAGCATGAAAATGACGACGACGACGATCAGGCCGGCCGATGCCAGCGGGCTGATCAGCGGGCCGATCAGGTTCTGCAGAACCTGAAGCGGCCTTTCGCGTGCGATGATCTCGACAGGCACCGGCTCGCGCCGTGGCTGATCCGCGGCGGGCGGTGAGGTTTCCTGCCTGTCGAGTTCCTGGCCAACGCGTTCGATCGCCTCGCTCAGCCTGGCGATGACGCCGCCGCCGACGCCGGACTCCTTCAGGGATCGGACTTTGGTCAGGATATTTGACTGGTAAAGCGGGATGTTCTGCGCCAGTTCGCTGACCTGCGTGGCGACAATGAAGGAGAACAGCGCAAGGACCGTGAATGCGCCCAGCACACTGGCGATGACCGCGGGCAGACGGGGAATGCCGACCCGTTTGAGTGCCGAAACCAAGGGTGCAAGCGCAAAGGTCAGTAGCAGGGCGATTGCGATCGGCAGGAAAACCTCGCGCCCGAAATACAGGGCCGCAACCGCCGCCGCGACGGTCGCGACGGTGGGCAGCGACATGCGCGGCAGGGCCATGGCAGCGGAAACCACGCCCACCAGCCCGGGCTCCGACGGGTGCATGCCGTTTCGCCGATTGGCCGCCACTTGATGCCTCCACCCTGCCAATCACCATGATCGGGCATATTGACCCGGCGCGCAACTTTCGCTTCTTCGCACCGGCGAGCTCGAAAACGCGAGCGGCAAGGGCTTGGCGGCCCAAATGGACAGCCGGACGGGCGGTTGGTCGTCGGCCACAACAACTGACGTAGTGATCGGGTTCCGCACTGGCAGAAGACGAGGTCAGGCTTAATCCGAATGACGCAGCCAATGTCGGTCGAACACGTCGAGGATGGCTCGGAACTCGGCCGGCGGGATCTGGCTGGCACCGCCGTCCTTGCTGTCTCCGACGAGGAATTGGGCCAGCTGCCGGTCGACCGTTTCCGGCTGCTCAATTGCCACGCCAAGCGAAGCCAAATCCCTAGCGATCGACGCATCGGGCGGCAGATATCCGCCCCAGGCCTCGGGCGCCGGATTGCGCAAGCGGACGATCAGAATCCTAGTCAGGGATGGCTGCGGCTCCGGGCCGATGATGGTGGTGCCGCACAGGTAGCCGCCTAGCGCGCTTCCGGGCCGCGAGTGCGGAAACAGGCATAAAAAGAACTGCGCCTCGCCGCTGGCTTCCTTCAGATGCGCATAAAGCCCGCGTTTTGCCGACGTCACCTGCCCACCGAGCAGCAGCTGCCCGGTCGGCAAGGTCTCGCGATAAGCGGCGGTCAGGCCGTGCGCCCCCGACCCGGCCGCAATCGACAGGCTGCCCCTGATCAGCTGGCCGCGATAATAGGGCGACAAGGCGCGCGAATAACAGGCGTAGGTTCCGGCAAGGGCCAATCCAAGGCTCCGCTCCTCATGCCCGGCAGCGGTCTCGAAATGCGCACCGGCGCGGCGCTCCAGTTCGGCCCTGTCGATGCCGTGGCGGGCACAGATCGCCGCGGTAAAACCTGGCAGGTCGCTCTCGGCGATCCAGGCGCCGGGCTGCTCCAGCTTGAGAAGCTTCGACCAGTCGTCGTAGACGCTGAGCTCGCGTGGCTGGGCGCGCCCCTGCAGCCATTTATCGGCGCGGCCGAGATCGAACGCCGTCTTCGGGTTGACGCCCCGGAACGCCGCCGCCAAATCCTTGCGGGCGACGGTTCCCAGCAAGGCTGCGGTCAACCGTAACTTCTGCGCGATATGCTGTGCCATCCCCATCTGCCCCTTTATGCCACCGCAAGGCATAACATGTGCCAGCACTTGCTCCCACCGCATTCATTGCCGGCCGGAACTCTCCTAAAGTCCATATTCCAGGAAATCCGCAGAATTCCACGCCGCTCCACGCGCCTGCGCTTTTCGCCCAGCCGGGCGGCGCTAAGGTCGCGCAGGGCAAGGGCAAGTTATGAAACTCACGCTATCTCGCTTGAATACCAACACCCTTCCTCAGTCATTTGAACGACGGCGAAGCCGAGCTCTCGGCACCGGCACAAACCAGCGTAGATGCCGCCTCAACAAGGAAGGAATAATTCGATGTCGTGGATTGCCTCCCCCAAAATCCCTTTCACCGCGGTTGCGGCTGGATCCGCTGCACTGCTGCTGCTGACCTTCGGGCCGGATGGACCGTCGCGTGCCGCTGCCGGCTCGCGCGCGGCAGCGACATATGGCAAGGCGGCTCCTGCGGCGCCGATCATCGATCCGACGCGCATCGAAGTCGACGGCGGCGCGCACGTGATACGCTTTTTCATCGACGGCAAGCAGGTCGCCCTGCTCGACTCGAACGGCTTCAGGGATTGATCTTCACACCAGCGTTGGCCGCGACATTGAGCGGCCAAGCGCGACTGGATGTCTGGGTTCGGTCGCGGCCGCTCCAGGCTTCGGCCTGATGCGGCTGCAAGCCTACACGTGCCGGCACCTGCTCCGTTTCCCCCGTAGCCGCACTTTTCCACAAGCCATATTCCAGGAATTCCAGAGAATTCCACGCCTTTCCACCCTGCGGCGGTGTTTGGGCCGGCGGCTGGGGTTAACCTTACGTTAACCATTGAGGGACGCCGTCATGAAACTTGCTCTATCTGCACTTCTCGCGGTGCTCGCCCTTTCGCAACCCGTCGAGGCTAAAAAGAAAGTCGTTGCCACCGATGCGAAAGCGGCCACGGCCGAGAAAAGCCGGCCGCCGCTCGACAACAAGCCCACTGGTGGGATTACCGACTCCTCCGGCGCGATGGCCACGCCGGTCGACAAAAATGCGTCCAGCACGTATCCGCCGGCGATCTATTTCGATTTCTAGAGTCCATCCATCCCTTGTGGCGGGACTCTATCTTCTTGGTCGACCGTGCCACGCTTGCGGTGCCCGTGATCGACGCGCCCCCTGTTCGACAAGTCACTTGATCGAAGGCCACTTGATCGACCGGCCAGCCGGCGGCGCGCCAGGCTGTGATCCCCACGTTCCCTTGAAATCGGCTTCAATCACGAGGCATTGCCGACTTCGACGGCGATGAGGCCACCTGACATGAGCAACGCGGGTGCCCTGCCGCTTCAGGCGCCAGAGATGGCACAGTTTGCCACCACGCTTGACCTTGCCGCCATCCGCCGGATAGTCCGTTGTCCGGCTTCGATGAAAGACCCTGATATGACAGACGCGATCGTAAGAGACAGCAACGGCGCGCAGTTGAACGAGGGCGATTCCGTCACCCTGATCAAGGATTTGAAGGTCAAGGGCACGTCGGAGACGATCAAGCGCGGCACGCTGGTGAAGAACATCCGCCTCACCGGCAATCCCGGCGAGATCGAGTGCAGCACCAAGCAGGTCAAGGGCCTGGTGCTGAAGACCGAGTTCCTGAAAAAGGCGTGATCGCGCCCGGCACTCGGTGGGTAACCGGCGCCCCGGAGCCACGCCTTGAAAGCGCGCGAAACTGCGATATATCAATGACTAAGCGTGCGTTGCACGCGACGTAGTGCTTTGGTCAAGCTTCATCTGTGGAGGTTGTCATGGCAAACGATCTGATGGAAGGAAAGAAGCCCCAGGATTGGATCAACCTGATCCTAGCGGCATGCCTGTTCATCTCACCCTGGGTTGTCGGCTTCGCTGCTGAAACCGCTGCTGCCTGGAACGCCTGGATTGCCGCGATCTTGCTCGGCGCCCTGGCTCTCGCGGCGCTTTCAGTATTCGCCGAATGGGAAGAGTGGGTGAACCTTGTCGTCGGGCTCTGGCTGATCGCCTCGCCCTGGCTGCTCGGCTTCGTGGCAAACGCCAACGCAATGGCGACCCACATTGTCCTCGGCTTGCTGGTGGTTGCGGCATCGGCCTGGGCACTCTGGGACTCCCGTCATCATCCGCCAGCGCATGCGTGATCGGTGACGACTGATGCATGTCGCCCAAAAGCATGCCCTCGGGCCTGACCCGAGGGCGCGCAGCGGTTTTGGGGTAACGACAGGCACAGAAACAAAGACTTAAAGCGCGTCGATTTCCTTCGAACGCGAGGCGCTTTAAGGGGAGGAGTCCGGCGCGCGAACGGCGGGCTCCTTCTAAAGCCCGAGATCGGGTCCGTTAGAGTATTTTTGCAGCCTGGTGGAATCATTTGGCGTTCAAGAAATGCGGCTAAAGCGAACAGATGGAGCGGGCGCCAGTCAAATTCGCACGCCACCCGCCCGCCGTATCCCGGCCAAATTGTCTTTTTGTGCTCCAAAATCCCGCCGCCCAAAATCCGCCGCCGCGGATGCGGATGGCAGCGCTGGCGCGGCGTTTGCTGAGGACACGCCGACGAGTATGCCGCGCTGCACCCGGCAAACTTCCACTTATGTTGCACTGCGTTAGATTTGTTGCATTGCAATATCAATGCATTGCGTCGAGTCTTCGCACGGGTGGCTTTTCAACGACTTCGCGAGGTTTTGCCGTGTCAGCATCGTTTCGGCCTGATATCGAAGGGCTGCGTGCGTTGGCGGTGTCCGGCGTCGTCGCGTTCCATTTTGGTCTGTCGGACCTGCCTGGCGGCTTCACCGGCGTCGACATCTTCTTCGTCATCTCCGGCTACCTGATCACCGGCCAGCTACTGCGGGAAATCGCCGAGGACGGCAGGCTGGACCTGTGGCGGTTCTATGCAAGGCGCGCCCGGCGCCTGCTGCCGGCCTCGCTGTTCGTCATCTTCGCCACGCTGGTCGCCGGCTACTTCATCCTGTCGCCGGACGAACAGTCGCTCTATTCGAAAGGCGCCATGTTCGCCTCGGCCTATGCGATCAATTTCTGGCTGATACGCTGGTCGTTCGACTATTTCGCCCCCGACGCAGCGAACAACCCCTTCATCCACTTCTGGTCGCTCTCGGTCGAGGAGCAGTTCTATTTCGTATGGCCGGGGCTGCTTCTGCTGGCGGCATGGCTGCGCCCGGGCAAGCGCACGGCGATCCTGGTGATCGGCCTCACCGGCGCGGTGTCGTTCGCCGTCTGCGCCTGGCTCACCACCGTGGCGCAGCCCTGGGCCTTCTATTTTTCGCCGCTCAGGGCCTGGGAATTCGCCGCCGGCGGCCTGGCGACGATGGCGCCGGTAAAATTCTGGCGAGAGCGCCCGCAACTGGGCGCAGCACTGGCATGGCTTGGCCTGGCGCTGATCGCCGGTGCCTATCTGACCTTCAGCGAGCAGGACACTCCCTTCCCCGGCTTTGCGGCGGTGGTGCCGGTGGCCGGCACCGTGCTCCTGCTGCTCAGCGGCTCCGGCAATGTCCAAAGAGGGCCGAGCGCCATGCTGGCGCTGCCGCCCCTGCAATGGGTGGGGAAACTTTCCTACTCACTCTACCTCTGGCACTGGCCGGTCATCGTCTATGCGACGATGATGGTGCCCGACCTGGCCTGGCCGGGGCGGCTTGCCTGCGCCGCATTGACGCTGGCGCTGTCGCTCTTCACCTATAATTTCATCGAAAACCCGATCCGTCGCAATGGCTGGCTGATGGCGAACGCGGCGCGCGCGCTAATCCCCGCCGCAATGCTGACCGGCGCCGGCGTCGTGGCGACTTACGCCAATGCGCGCCTTGCCGTGGACGGCCTCGACCCCTCGCAACGCATCATTGCCGAAACTGCCGCGCAGCCCTCTACCGCGCGCGCCAAGGTAGGCTGCGTTGTCGACTACGAGACAGTGACGCCGAGGGCCTGCGAGTTCGGCGCCAAGAATACCGAGCGCTCGATCGCGCTGTTCGGCGATTCGCATGCCGATCACTGGTCGACGCCGCTGATCGAGGCGGCGAAGAAGAACGACTACAAGGTCGTCACTTGGCTCAAAGCCGCCTGCCGGGCGTCGCGGCTGACGGTCTGGAGCTCGAAGCTGAAGCGCGACTACACCGAGTGCGATCAATGGCGCGAGCAATCGATCAAGGAGATCATCGCCCTGCGCCCGAGCCTGGTGGTGATCTCGGAGATCGCGCTGACCAGTTCGCGCAAACTGTCGCCCGACGCCCGGCAATCCGAAAGCCTCGATCAGGACTGGCAGGGCGGCCTGCGCGCAACGCTGGAGGCGTTCAGCCAGGCCGGGCTGAAAGTCGCCTTCATCCGCGATGTGCCGTTCAACACCATGTTTGTCGACACCTGCGTGGCCCGCGCGCTGTGGCGTGGACAGACGCCATCGGTATGTGACGCGCCGCGAACCGACGCCGCCAACGACGCCATGGCCGCGGTGGAGCGTGACATCGTGCGCGCCGTCCCCAACGCGACCTACATCGACATGACCGACCGGTTCTGCGACGCCAAGACCTGCCATGTCTTCATCGACGGCAAGCTGGCCTATCGCGACCGCCACCACATGGCGACGCCCTTTGCGCAAACGCTGGAGCCGACGGTCGAGCGCGCGCTTTTCTCGACCGGGGCGGCCGGGAAGTAAGGCGCGCAAGACGCGCCTTTCACCAGCGTCTCGGTGCCCCCAGTCTCAGTGCAAGCCAAACTCGCGCAGCAGTTCTTCGCGGTAGCGCACGAACTGGCTCTCGCTGCGATCGCGGGGGCGCGGCAGTTCAACCTCGACCAGCCGTACAGTGCCGCCCTTCTCCCTGGGCAGGATCAGCACCCTGTCGGCAAGATAGATCGCTTCTTCCAGATCATGGGTGACCATGACCATGGTGACGTTCTCCTCGCTCCAGATGCGCGCCAGTTCCTCCTGCATGCCGATCTTGGTCATGGCGTCGAGCGCGCCTAGCGGCTCGTCGAGCAGCAGGATTTCAGGTTGCACGGTCAAGGCCCGGGCAATGCCGACGCGCTGTGCCATGCCGCCCGAAAGCTGCCTGGGATAGGCATCGCTGAATTCGGCCAGGCCGACGAGCGCGGTATAGAAGCGGGCCTTGTCCTCGGCCTCCGCCTTGGGCACGCCCCGCACTTCGAGGCCAAAGGCGACGTTGCCGAGCACCGTCAGCCAGGGCAGCAGGCGCGGTTCCTGGAAGATGACCGCGCGCTCGGCGCCGACGCCATGGACCGGCCTGCCGTCGATCGCGACACCGCCGCTGTCGGCGGCCTCAAGACCGGCAAGGATGCGCAGCAGCGTGGTCTTGCCCGATCCGCTGGCGCCGACGATGACGAGACATTCGCCGGAGCGGATGTCGAGGTTGAGCGCCCTCAGCACGGCAAGCGGGCGCCCGCCGAGGGTGAAGGATTTGGAGAGGTCGCGTATCGTGACCTCGCCGCCGCTTGTGCTGGCCATGGCCGTCTCCCGATCAATTGGTTTTCGTTTCGCCGCGCCCGTAAAGAATATCCGCGGCTTTCAGCCTGCCCTTGGGCAGCCGGCCGTCGCGCTCGAGCACGCTGACCCAGAAGTCTATGTCGCGGTCGTCAGCCTTCGCCCCTTCGCGCAGGCCGAAGCCGGTCCAGTAGCGCGCCAGCTCGCCAGTTTCGCCGCGTTTATCGAGGATCTCCGCAAGCACCTTGCGCGCCTCGTTCGTGTTCTGGCGCGACCAGTCGGCGGCGCGGGCCGACTGTTCGACGAAATTGCGGGCGCCGTCCGGATGCCCCGCGATGAAGTCGCGCCGCAGGACAATGAAGCCGCCGGCCAGTTCGCCCAGCACGTCGGTGTCGTTGAACACGCCGCGCACACCGCCCTTGTCGACCAGCGCGCCGGCAAACGTCGCCTGCCAGTAGCCCAGTGCCGCGATATCGACCTGGCGTGACCGCAAGGTCTGTTCGAGCTGCGGCCCGGGCACGACGACGAGGTTGGCGGCATCAGGCGGCAGGCCGACGCCGTGCAGCGCCTCGCGGACGGTATAGTCGAGATGGGCGCCGAGCGTGTTGACCGCAATGGTCTTGCCGGCGATGTCGGCAATCGATTTGATCGGGCTGTCTTCCAGCACGTAGAAGACGCTGCGCACTTGGCCGTTGATGCCGTTGCTTGGATAGGCAGCGACGAAGTCGTTGCCGCCGGAGATCGAATTGATCACCGCAGCGGTTGCGGCCGAGCCGAGATCGACGCTGCCGGAGGCGAGCGCGAACAGCGATTCCGGGCCGCCGCTGGAGTAGCCGACATTCTCAAGCTTGACGCCGACGTCCTTGAAATAGCCGAGGGCATCCGCCAGCTCATGCGGCGAGATGCTGCCACGGCTGGCGAGGTAGCGCAACGTGACCGGCGCGGCTTGCGCAACGGCAAAGCGAGGCAGGCCGGTGGCGATGATGCCGGCGGCAAAGGGAGCGCCCGCAAGCAGGGAACGGCGAGTGATTGGCATGGTCCGGACTTTCGTGTTGGAGGATGGGGCCTGTTGGAGAATGGGGCCTGTTGGAGAGGATGGTTGAAAGCTGGTCAGTCGATGGGATTGCTCCAGCGGCAGAGCCGCCGCTGCAGGCTGACCAGCGCCTGGTTGGCGATCAGGCCGAGGCCGGCAAGGATGACGATCGCTGCAAACATCAGCGGGATCTGGAAGTTGTACTGCGCGTTCATCACCTGGAAGCCGATGCCCTTGTTGGCGCCGATCATTTCGGATGCAATCAGCAACAAGAGCGCCGTGGTCGCACTCAGCCTCAAGCCGACGAAGATCGAAGGAACGGCCCCCGGAAGCACGACCCGGCGAAACGCGGTGAGCCGCGTGGCGCCGTAGACCCGGGCCATCTCGAGCAGTTTCGGATCGACTTGCTTGACGCCGCTGATGGTGTTGAGCAGCAGCGGAAACAGCGTCGCCCAGAAGATGACGAAGACCTTTGATGCCTCCCCCAGCCCGAGCAGCAGGATGAACACCGGGTAGAGCGCCAGCGCCGAGGTCTGCCGGAAAACCTGCAGGATCGGGTCAAGCGCGGTTTCGACGGCGCGCACCTGGCCCATGAACAGACCAAGCGGGATGGCAACCGCCACCGCCGCCGCGAAGGCGAGGCCGGCGCGCTGCAGGCTGATGGCGATGTCGCCAAGCAAGGTGCCGCCGGCCAGACCATTCCACAGTGCGGAGACGATCGTGTCGACCGGCGGCAGCACCGCGGCGTTGACCCATCCCGCGCTGCTCGACACCTGCCAGATCGCGAGGAAGGCGATCAGGATGCCGTAGCGGGACAGGAAGCGGATGACAGTGCGGTTGGCCAGGCGCGGGAAATCGGCGCCAAGGCCGGTTCTGCCGCCATGTGCATCGATCGTCACCCGCTGCTCGATGTGTTGCAAACTCATCGTCTTGCCCTTTGCTTCAAGAGAATCTATTCGGCGGCCATCACCTTGGAGCGGGCGGCGGTCCAGGGGTTTTCCGGCCGCCTGAGGCCGAGATTCTCGCGCAGCGTCCTGCCCTCGTAGGCGGTGCGGAACAGGCCGCGACGCTGCAGTTCGGGGATCACCAGGTCGACGAAATCGTCGAGCCCGCCAGGCAACCACGGCGGCAGGATGTTGAAGCCGTCGGCGGCTTCGTTGCCGAACCATTCCTCCAGCTGATCGGCAACCTGCGCCGCGCTGCCGATCACGGTGTAGTGGCCGCGGGCCGTCGCCACCCACTGGTAGAGCTGGCGGATGGTGAAGTTGTGCTCGTCGGCAATCTGGCGGATCAGCGCCTGGCGGCTCTTCATGCCTTCGGTTTCCCGGCTCGGCGGCAGCGGTCCGTCGAGCGGGTAACCCCGGATGTCGAGCGTCTGGCCGGCCAGCCCATTGAGCAGGGCCACGCCATCCTCGGGCAGGATCAGCTCGTTCAGCTGCTGGTACTTGGCGCGGGCTTCCTCTTCGGTGCGGCCGACGAAGGGGGCTACGCCCGGCATGATCAGCACCTGCCCGGGGTCGCGGCCGACTGCCGCCACGCACGCCTTGATATCGCGGTAGAATTCTTGCGCCGAGGCCAGGTTCTGATGGGCGGTGAAGATGACCTCAGCCGACTGGGCGGCGAGCTTGCGTCCGTCCTCCGACTGCCCGGCCTGCACCACCACCGGGTGGCCCTGCACTGGGCGCGGCACATTGAGCGGACCTTTGATGCTGAAATGCCGGCCCTTGTGGTCGATGTCGTGAAGCTTGTCCTTGTCGTAGAAGCGCCCCGACTTCTTGTCGCGGATGAAGGCATCGTCTTCCCAGCTGTCCCACAGCGCCTTGACCGTCTCGACATGTTCATGCGCGCGGGCATAACGCTCGGCGTGGGCAGGCTGCGTCTCGCGATTGAAATTGCGCGCGGTCTCGTCACCCGCCGAGGTCACGACATTCCAGCCGGCCCGGCCGTTCGACAGCAGGTCGAGCGAGGCGAACTTGCGGGCGAGCGTATAGGGCTCCTCATAGGTGGTGGAGGCGGTGGCGATGAAGCCCAGATGCGTGGTGAGCGGCGCCAATGCGGCAAACAGCGTCACCGGCTCGAACCCGGCGATCTTGGCATTGCCGCCTTCGCGGGCGCCGAGGCCGACGGTCAGATTGTCGGCCAGGAAATAGGCGTCGAACAGGCCGCGCTCGGCCGTCAGCGCGAGCTGCCTGTGGAACTCGAAATTCGTCGCGCCGTCGGCCGGCGCGTCAGGATGGCGCCAGGCTGCGATATGCTGTCCGCCACCGGGCAGGAAAGCACCAAGCTTGATCTGCCTCGACTTGCTGGGTCTGGTCATTGCGGGCTCCTTCTGAGCTGTGCGGGCAGCGAATTGAGGACACGGGGCCGGTATTCAGGCGGCAAGACCGACGCTGCGTGGCACCGCACGGCATGCTTCGGCGACCGCTTGGCTGGCGCGAGCATGGATGGCTTCGGACACCAGCACGCCGTTGGCGAAGTCCTTGTCGGAGGCGTAGATCGCGGTCGGCAGGGTCAAAGCCTCGAAGAAGCCGAACAGCGGCCGCAGCTGATGTTCGACCACCAGCGAATGACGATCGCCGCCGCCGGTTGCAGCAAGGATCACCGGCTTTCCCCGCAGGGATGACGGGTCGAGCAGGTCGAAGAAATGCTTGAAAAGCCCGGTGTAGCTGCCTTTGAAAGTCGGCGAGCCAACCACCAGAACGTCGGCGCCCAGCAATCGCTCGACGATGTTCCTGGCCGATGGATCCAGATCGCCAATGCGCCTTGCCAGCGGAAACGACCGACCGAGATCCTCGATGTCGAAAACGGTCGAGGCTGCACCGGTGCTGCTCGCCACCTCCGCAACGATGTGGCTGATGAACGCCTTGGTCTTCGACGGACGGGTCAGGTTGCCCGACAGCCCCACCACCAGATTTTTCGACATTTGGGCTCCTCGCAAAACGCTTGTGTGCGTTAACTCTACTAAGTTTATAGAGTTTAATGAGAAAGAAGATTTCAAAACGAGCCCGCCAAGCGGATTGAGTTTGCGGCACATCGCCGTTGATTGGTTCTTTCGACGCGAAATGCGAACGGCGAGTTCGGCAACGGCGCCTTGACCGCATTCCGGCCATGCGTTGATGATCTCACACCAAAGGCATCGCCCCGGAGGATTCGCATGAAAACAGCCGTTCTGACCTACCTGCTCCTGGCCATTTTGCTGGCGTCGCCGGCGCAGGCGGGCTGGAAGCCGGTCGAGAAGGTCGAGACCTACGCCGTTTCAGGGCAGACCGGTCCCCAGCTCCATGCCTCGATGGGCGAGCGCGGTCCGACGATCGGCAAAAGCAGGGTCCGCGCCATGGCCTATACCAATTTCAAGCTGACCTGGGTCAGGGACTATCAGCGGCAAGGCAATGCCTGTGTGCTGGTGTCGGCGCGCCCAAAACTCATCATAACCTATACCTTGCCCAAAGCGTCCGGGCCGGTGCCGGCCGCCGTGCAGAAGAGCTGGGACGTTTTCGCCGCTGGCCTCGCCGCCCACGAAAAGGTGCATGGCGACATCATCGTCGACATGGTCCGCAAGATCGAGACGGCGACCATCGGCCTGTCCGTCGCCGACGATCCCGGCTGCAAAAAGATCAGGACCGAAATGACCACGCGGCTTGCCGAACTCTCCCAGGCGCAGCGGCAGGCAAGCCGCGATTTCGACCGGGTAGAATTCGCCCCGCGCGGCAATCTGCAGCGGCTGATCGTCGCTTTGCTGATGGGGCGGTAGTATTGTGACGCCTGAGCGAGGCACCCCCCTCTGCCCTGCCGGGCATCTCCCCCTCAAGGGGGGAGATTGCGCCTTCGCGTCGCTCCGGCCTCAATCGCCGATGTTGAAGGACGAGGTGCGGCGTTGCGGTCAGCCAATCTCCCCCCTTGAGGGGGAGATGCCCGGCAGGACAGAGGGGGCGCCGTAGAGTGCAGGCCTCGCCTCACCCCGTCACCGGCGTCCACATCACATCCTCGACCCGCATCGCCCCCGTCGCCAGCATCACCAGCCGGTCGAAGCCGAGTGCGGCGCCGCTTGCCTGCGGCATGATGGCCAGTGCGGCGAGGAAATCCTCGTCGATCGGATAGCGTTCGCCGTAGATGCGCTGCTTCTCGTCCATTTCGAGGATGAAGCGCCGGCGCTGCTCGTCGGCGTCGGTCAGCTCGCCGAACGCATTGGCCAGCTCGACGCCGCAGCAATAGAGCTCGAAGCGCTCGGCGGTCCTCGGGTCATCGGCGCTCGGCCGGGCAAGGGCGGCCTCCGAGATCGGATAGCCGTAAAGAATGGTGGCGCGCCCCTGCCCCAGCGCCGGCTCGATCTTTTCCACCAGCACCCGACTGAACAGATCGGCCCAATTGTCGTCGGGCGCGGTGCGCAAGCCCGCCTGGACCAGAGCCGCATGCAGCGCCTCACGATCGGTGCTGCCGTCGGCGGCGACCGTGACCAACAGATCGATACCGGCATAGCGGATAAAAGCCTCGGCGACGTTCAACCGTTCCGGCTCGGCGAACGGATCGGCCTCGCGGCCGCGAAAGGCGAAGCGTTTCGTGCCGGCGCGCTCGGCGGCCAGCGCGACAAGCCCGGCGCAATCCTGCATCAGGCTGTCGTAGGTCTCATCGGCCCGGTACCATTCGAGCATGGTGAAGGACGGATGGTGCAATGGGCCGCGCTCGCGGTTGCGATAGACGGCACTCAGGCTGAAGATGCGTTTCTCGCCGGCGGCGAGCAGCTTTTTGCAGGCGAATTCCGGCGAGGTGTGCAAATAGAGCGGCTGGTGCCGCCCATCTGGGCCGAGCGCCTCGGTGGCGAAGGCCGACAGATGCGCCTCGTTGCCGGGCGAGACCTGCAGCGCCGCGGTCTCGACTTCAACGAAGTCGCGGCGGGCAAACCAGTCGCGCACGGCCGCGGTGATGGCGTTGCGCAGGATCAACCGCGGCCGCCGGTCGGCGTGAACATCAGGCGTCCACCAGGGCGAGGCGGCGGTCATGGCGACAGGATTTGCATCGAGGACTGGCGATTGCCGCCAAGATGCGCTAGGCCGCACCGAACGGCTCCCGCAGCCGATTTGCGCCATTCGGCGCTCCCAGGCCAATCAACGCTGTTAGGAATAAAGCCCGTGAAGGTCATCGCCAGTTCCCTACGCAAAGGCAATGTCGTCGAAAAGGACGGCAAGCTCTATGTGATCCTCTTTGCCGAAAACATCCATCCGGGCAAGGGCACGCCGGTGACCCAGCTCGACATGCGCCGCATCTCCGACGGGGTGAAGGTTTCGGAGCGCTACCGCACCACCGAGCAGGTCGAGCGCGCCTATGTCGAGGAGCGCGAGCATACCTTCCTCTACCACGACGCCGAAGGCTATCATTTCATGAACCCGGAAAGCTATGACCAGGTCGCGGTGCCGGAAAGCGTGGTCGGCGAGATGGCGCCCTATCTCAAGGAAGGCATGGCGGTGCAGATTTCACAGTACAACGGCATCGCCATCTCGCTGGTGCTGCCGCAGCGCGCCACCTTCGAGGTGGTCGAGACCGAGCCGGTGACCAAGGGCCAGACGGCGTCCTCATCCTACAAGCCGGCGACGCTGTCCAACGGCGTGCGCACGCTGGTTCCGCCGCACATCACCGCCGGCACCCGCGTGGTGGTGATGACGGCTGATGCCGCCTATGTGGAGCGCGCCAAGGACTGAGAGGCAGGATCATTTCTGTCGTCGCTGAAGGTGTCGCGCGCGATGAATGCCAAGGCGCAACTCACGCCGGTGCCGCCATGCGTGCCGTCTCCTTCACTGAACAGTGCAGATTCAGCCAAGGATGAAACCCGCCACCAGAACCGTAAGGATCATCGACAGCGGGACGGCAAGCAGGCAGCAGGCCTCCAAGGTGTTGATTTGCCAAGAGTTCATCGGGCGCTTCCCAGTTGGTTTCCTGTCTAAACGGTCAGACCGGGATGGCAGTTCCACGAAAAATCTCCCGCGTCATTCCGTGCCACGATCATGCCGATCGACACGAACCTCGGTCATCCAGCGGGCACGCGCCAGATGCGTCGCCCAGGCGCGGAATGCCCGTTCTGGCTCCTGCTCCGGGTCAATGTGCAGGACGGTGTGGGCGACCTCACGCCAATCGGCGCTGTCCGCCGAAGCATCGAGCAGCCGGATGTAAGTCAGCATGCAGTGCTCGTCATACGCGGTCAGCGCCGAAGACGTCGGCGCCGTATCTGCGAAATGAGCGTTTTGCGGCATCTTTGGCATTGTGATTTACCAGCAATGGCGCAGCGTAACAGGCCGTCGGGAAACCCGCGCCCTTCAATTGGAGGACGCTGGCCAAAACGCATTGCCAAACGCCCCGTTTGCCCCTTCACCGCGGCCGCCGCATCAGCATCATGCCGTAATGCACCGCCAGCAAGTCCAGCCCGATTTTGAGCAGTTTCGACAGCACATCCCGCGGCTCGCCGGTCTGTTCGGCCAGGCTCTTCACCGTTTCGCCGGCGCAGCAGACTTTTTGCACCACGACCGACACCTCCCAATGCGCAAGCGCCCTGGTGGCGTCGGCATAGGCGCGGCCGGCGGACAGGATGCGGTCGGCAACGCCGCCGCCGATGGGTCCGCCGTCGACGCGCTCGATCAGCGCCATCGGCTTGACGCCGTCCTGTGCCGAGACGCGAAAATCCTCGCGGTAGCGCATGCCCGCCTCGCGCTGCTGGCGCGACAGCGAGGTGATGCCGGTCAGCGGGTCGACATTGCGCACCCGCACAATCCCGCCGGTCGCGGTGTGGCCGTTATTGGACACCTCATAGACGCGCCTCGCCTCCAGCGTGCCGGTCGCCAGCCGCTTGCGGCCAAAGGCATCGTCCTTCAGCGCGAAATCATGACCGACCTGCTTGCGGATGCGCACCTGCTCGGCCTCGCCCGTGGGTAATTTGGGCGGTTTGGCCTTTTGGGCGGTCTTCTTGCTCATCTGTGGCTCCTCGTTTCATTGCTGTCTTCGCAGAACCTGGGCTCCTCCGCGCAGCGGGGGCGAGGAACCGGGCCGCCGTGCTTGGCGAGAAGACTCTCGACCGATGCCGCTCACGCTGCGTCCGCGAGAGCCGTACGGCGATGGTCGCAGAACCGCGCCGCGTGATAGGCGCAGTAGCTTTTCAGCGGCCGCGTGCGCAAGCCGCAGCACAGCATCGCCAGTGCCGGCCGGCTGCCGGGCGCGTCGTTTTCGGGATTTTGCTCGAGCGTCAGGTCGAGCGGTGCGCGGCAGCGGTTGAACAGGCAGTCGATGAAGCGCATGGCCGCGACATGCGGCTGGCGCCCGACGGCGGCAGCGGGGCGCGGCGACGGCAGCTTGAGGGCCTCGCCGTCGGGCCCTTGGATCTCGCGCACCAACGGGCGCTGCGGCAGCCAGACCGGCGGCGCCAGCCTGGCCGGCGTGCGGGCGATGCTTTGCAATTTTGTGTCGGTATAGGCGGGCATGATGTTCTTCCATCGAGATCGAAAGGGTTGCGTAGATGCCGAAGCTGCCCCCTCTCCCCGTTCACGGGGAGAGGATGCCGGCAGGCAGGTGAGGGGCGGCGCGGCGTCGCCGATTACCTCTCCCAGGGGAAACCGCCCTGCCCGTGCGCCGGGCGAAGACGATGACCGTGCCGTCCTCGGTGCGGCTGCACGAAAGGCCCGCATTGCACGCGCCGAAATTCGGGGCCGGAGCCGTGAGGGGACGGCTCCGGCCGTTCCGGTCGCCGCCGCTGACGGCAGGGCCACCGGATCCGAGGCGCGAGCCTCGGGCTTCGTCCCGGCCGGGGAGGAGGACAGCCGGGACGGATGGGAAAGCGAGATGGAGCGTGGCTTGTGCATGGCTATATATAAGCATAACTCAAAAAATTATGCAAGCCATTCTTTCATGGACGAAACCGATTCTTATGTTTCAGATGGCGCCATGGCGAAAACCTCATTGTCGATCAAGGTCGGGGCGGCGATCCGCAAGGCGCGCAAGCAGCGCGGCCTGGTGATGCGCCATATTGCCGAGCACAACGACACCGACGTCGCCGCTGTCGGCAATTGGGAAACCGGCCGCAACCTGCCGAAAACCGAGAACCTTTTGAAGACCGCCGCCTTCCTGCGCGTCGACCCGGTGGCGCTCGGCAAGGGCGAGGTCGTCTTCCTCGACGACGCCGACAATGTCGCCGACGCCGAGATCGTCACCGACGCCGCCCCCCTGCCCGCCGGCCCGATGGACATCGAGCTTCTGGGTGCCGCGGTCGGCGGCGACGACGGTGACTTCACCTTCAACGGCGAGGTCGCCGGCTATGTCCAGCGCCCGCCCGGCATCGCCCATCTGCGCAAGGTGTTCGCCCTGCACGTGCTCTCCGACTCGATGGTGCCGCGCTACGAGCCCGGCGAGATGCTCTATTGCGGCGGCCGCGACGCTGTGCCCGGCGACCACGTGGTGGTCGAGATGTTTCCCGAGGAAAACGAGCGCAACGGCAAGGCCTTCATCAAAAAGCTGGTCAAGCGGACCGCCGCCGAGTTGGTCGTCGAGCAGTACAATCCGCCGAAGTCGCTGACCTTCAACCGCTACGCGATAAAACACGTCTGGCGCGTCATCCCGCTCAAGGAACTGCTGGGGTACTAGGGCGGCGGCGGAGCGCGCCCTTCTCCCCTAGTGGGAGAAGGTGGATCGGCGCGTAGCGCCGAGCCGGATGAGGGGTGCTGGACGGAATGAGGCATCGGCAATCCGTCGCCTTCGCTTCACTTCCCTGGAGCAAAGGCAGGCGTTGGCGATCCGTCCAACACCCCTCATCCGACCTCGCTTCGCGAGGCCACCTTCTCCCACAAGGGGAGAAGGAATCGCCACTCCCCATCAAGCCCGCCTGGATCTCTCCAGCGGAACCTCGCGCTCGCCAAGCATCCGCGCCTCGGCGCGGCGCTGCTGCCGCTCGTCGATGAACGCCGCCTGGATCGAGACCGCCGCGCCCGGCAGGCCATCGGCGCGACAGGCCGAGCAGCGAAGCCGCCCCGACAGCGCCGCCAGCGGCGTCTGCGCGGTCACCCCGAATCGCCTCAGCTCCGCCGGCTTCCACCATCTGTTTCGACCGCAATCGATACACTCGACCGCGATCGAGACGACCTCGGCGATCGTTGCTTCCTTGCCCGGCAATGCCATCGTCCCTGGTGCCTCGGTTCCTGTTTTGTTCACATCATTAGGGGTTTTTCCCGAAGAGTCGAGTCGGTTCCGCTCAACCCGTGCAAAAGTTTAACTTGTGCCAATTTTCGAGTTATGCTTATATAAAATACTCCAGACGAACGGGCGACGGGACCGGGTCTCCGTCGCGCCGCCGCCAGCCAAGGAGACGAAGATGGACGCCCTCTCCGCCCAGTTCGCCCGCGATTGCGGCTATACCAGCGACAGCCCGGCCATGCTCGCCGCCCTCGCGGCTATCCGCCTCGACGGCATAGGCCGGGCGCGCCTCGGCCATGGCCAGCGCAAGGCGCTGGTCGACCGGCTGAAGCTCGGCGAGGCCTTGTTCGTGGCGGCGATCCGCCCGGCGCAGTCGACTGAGGAGGCGCTCGAGGACGCCGCCCGCTTCATCGCCTGTTATCGCAATATGCCGCGCTGGCGCCAGGAAAGGCGCGGCGCCGATCTCGCCCGCGCCAGGCAGCAGCTTCTGCTGGCGCGCTTCTTCCGCCGCTACGGCCACCGCCTCTGGGCACGGCAGGCGGCGTAGGCTGGAGGTGAGTAACGTCGGCGCTGCCGCGCTGCCGGCACCTTCTCCCCGTATGGTGACGGGGAGAAGGGGCTGGCCGCAGCGTCGGCTCCATTTCTGAACGCCAGAGATTGGCGAAATCCTTTGCGAAGTGTCCCATCTCCCCGTTCCTATACGGGGAGAAGTGCCCGGCAGGGCGATGAGGGGCAGCGCAGACCTGAAGCGATTACCCTCCACCTGCCCTCCACGCTCCTTGACAATCCGCCCTATTTGTTCTCTTTATGTTCGCACAAAACCCACCCTCAGGACAATGCGGCGTTCGAACCGCCGCGGGCGAACGGGCCGGATGGAAGCCAACATCCTCCACGCTGATCTGGACGCTTTCTATGCCTCGGTCGAACAGTTGCTCGACCCCGCCCTGCGCGGCAAGCCGATCGCCGTCGGCGGCGGCGTCGTCTTGGCCGCGTCCTACGAGGCCAGGGCTTTTGGCGTGCGCGGCGGCATGCCGGGGCGGCGCGCGCGGGAACTCTGCCCCGGGCTGATTTTCGTCGGCGGCCATTTCAAGGACTATCAGCGGCTCGGCGATGCGGCTATTCAAGTGCTCGGCGATTTTACCCCGGTGGTCGAGCGGATTTCCATCGATGAGGCCTTTGCCGACGTCGCCGGCTGCACCCACCTGTTCGGCCCGCCGGCCGAGATCGCGACAACCATCCGCCGCCGCGTGCGGGCCGAGCTTGGCTTGCCGATCTCGGTCGGCGTGGCGCGCACCAAGCACCTGGCCAAGATCGCCTCGCAGGTGGCCAAGCCCGACGGGCTGGTAGTGGTCGATCCGCGCCACGAGCTGGAGTTCCTTCACGATCTGCCGGTCGAGCTGATGTGGGGCGTCGGTCCGGTCACCAGGGAGCGGCTGGCCGGCATTGGTGTGCGCACCATCGGCGAACTGGCGAAGACCAATGGTGGGTCGCTGGAGCGTCTGCTCGGCCCGGCGGCAGGTGAAAAACTCAACGCGCTGGCCTGGAACCGCGATCCGCGAAAACTCGAGACGCAGCGCCGGGCACGATCGGCCGGCGCGCAATCGGCGCTCGGCAGGAAACCGGCCGAGGCAAAAATCTTCGTACCCACCCTGCTGCATCTGGCCGACAGGGTCGCCACCAGGCTGCGGGCGAAATCCCGGCCCGGCCGCACGGTGACGGTCCGCGTCCGCTTTGCCGATCTGCGCTCGGTGACGCGTTCGATCACGCTCGACCAGCCGATTTCGGCAACCGCGATGCTGGCCGAGATCGCCGAGGCGCTGGTGCGCAAGGTGCTTGTCGATCATCCGCACGAAAAGACCATTTCGCTGCTGGCGATCGCCGTCTCGCATCTGGAGAAGCAGCCGGCCCTGCAGCTGGAACTGCCGCTCGGCCTCGATGACGACCGCCTCCGCCCCGGCACCAGGAAGGGTGCGGCGCGCTGGACCGCGGACCACGCCATCGACAAGATCCGCGACCGCTTCGGCTGGGAGGCGGTCGGCTATGCCTCGGTCGCGCTCGGCCAATCGCGATCGGTCCCCGATGCGTTTCGCGAGCTGGCCGAAAAGGAATTGTAAGTAAGGGAAGGCAGTAGGCAGTAGGGGAGTAGGGGAATGGCCCCTGGAATGGCTTCCTCACCACTGCCCACTGCCCACTGCCCACTGCCTACTGCCTACTGCCCTACTCGCTTCCCAGCGGCGCCACGGCCGGTCCGTTCAAGGCCGTGCCATCGATTGCAAAATGCGAACCGTGGCAGGGGCAGTCCCAGCAGCGCTCGAGCGAGTTCCAGTGGACGTGGCAGCCGACATGCGTGCATGCGGCCGAGCGCTTGTAGAGCGTGCCGTCGTCATCGCGAAATGCGGCGATCTTGCTGAGCCCTTCGCGGACGATGGCACCTTCTCCCGGTCGCAGCTTATCGACGGAATCGATCTCGCCAGGCGCGATATATTCGGCAAAACTCTTGATCGCCGTCGCATTCTCCGACAGGTAATCGCCGATCGCGCCTGCCGTCTTGCGCGACGGCTCGTAGAGTTCGCGCCAGGGACTTTCCTCCTTCAGAATCAGGTCTGAAATCAACAGGCCGGCGACAACGCCATGGGTAATGCCCTGGCCGGAATCCCCGGTCGCCACAAAGACGCGGCTGTCGCCAGGATTGCGGCCGATGAACCCCGCATAATCGACGGTCTCCATCACCTGCCCGGACCACCGGTTGATTTCCACGCCGACATCGGGCACCAGCCTTTTGGTCCAGGCCGTCAGGGCCGCGAAACGGTCACCGGCATCATCGGCCTGTCCTGTCTTGTGGTCTTCACCTCCGACGATCAGGAAGTCGGTCCGACCGTCGCCAGGCTGAAGCCGAACGTAGTGATAAGGGTCTTCAGTATCCCAATACAGCGCATCCGGTATGGTATCGCGCGCGATCTCGAACGACATCGCGTAGGTTCGATAGGGCGCTTGCTTGGTGTGAAGCGCGACCCGATCGTTGATCGGCGAGTTGGTGGCGACAACGGCCGATCTGGCAGACACGGTAAAGCCCGAAACCGTGGTTACACGCACGCCGCCATCAGTCTCCTCGACCTTTTCGACGATAGTATCAGCATAAAGCACGCCGCCGCGCGCGCGGATGGCCGCGGCCAGCCCGCGGAGATATTTGAGCGGGTGGAAGGTCGCCTGATTGGCGTATCGAAGGGCCTGCACATCCGAAAAGCCTGCAAATGGCACGCCCCTGGTCTTCTCGACCTCGACACCGATCTTCAGAGCGGCGTCCAGTTCGCGCGTGATATCGGATTCCTGGCTGCCGGAAGCCGGAAAGAGAAAGCCATCAAGGCGCCGGAAATCGCAAGCGATACGCTCGGTCTCCCGGATGGATTGGATACGGTCGATAGCGGCCGATTGGCTTTGGTAAAAAATCCGCGCCAGGTCCTCGCCGCGCAATTTGGTCAGCTCCGAAAAATAGTCGTCGCAGACAGATGACAGGTGCGCAGTGGTGCGAGCCGTCATGCCGCTTCCGATCCGGCCGCGATCGAGGACAGCCACCTTTTGCCCGGCGACGGCCAGTTCGTAGGCGACCGACAGTCCGGCAATCCCAGACCCGACGACCACGACATCGACCTGTTCGCTTTGCCCGAGCGGCACCGCATCGGGCACGACTTCGGTCGCCGCCCAGAGCGATACAGTCCTTTCATCGCTGACATTCATCGGCGGAGCCTCCCATCCACGATATTCGGTAACGGATTCGAGAATTCAAAGTTCCTCGACGCTTTGAATGCCGACAGAGGCGGCCCTGGTCGTCAGACCAAAAGCGTTGCGCTGCCCCAGGCGATCAGGGCGATGCCGGCTGCCCGGCCAACCCACGGGCCGGCAGGAAACAGTTTTTCCGCCAGCACCAGAATGGCGAGCGCGGCGATCCACACCAGGTTCATGATGCCGCCGACGAACAACAACGCCATCAGCATCCAGCAGCATCCGACACAAAACGCCCCATGCAATGCGCCCAGACGCAGCGCGCCAAGGGCGTGCGGACGCCAGTGGCGGGCAAGGAACGCCGTCGGTGCCCGGCAATGCGACAGGCAGGCGTTCTTGAAGGACGAGAGCTGATAGATCCCCGCGCCGATCAGGACGATGGCTGAAAGCCAGCGGCTCTGCGAACTCATCATCGTTGCCGAAACGAAGGCTTCGCGTTCGAGCAGCCAATGCAATGCGGTTGCGGCGACGGAGAACCCCAGCCAGACCAGGAGGTAGCCTGCCATGAACACGCCGGTCGGCGCGAGCTTGTCCTGGATCTGACCCCGTGCCAGCGCATGGCGATGCACGCGCGCATAGAGCAGGATGGTCGGCGCCGCACTCGGCGACATCATGGCGACCATCATGACCCACCACATGCCGATCATCAGCGCCCAGTTCGCGGTCCCCCAGGCCCGCGGCTCCGTCGCCATCGCGCTCATGTCCATACCGGACATGCCAGACATATCCATGCCAGACATATCCATACCGGGCATATCGGATGTCATGTTCGGAGTTTGCAGGTGGGGGAATAGCGCGAGCCTCGACATCTCCCACGCATTCATGCCGAGCCCTGCGCCGGCGGCGATGTAAAGCCAGGCCAGCAGGCACAGCGCCACCACGCCCGCAATCGTGATGACGCGGTCGCGCCTGAGCAGCCGTTCCAGTGGCGACCCGCCGTTCATGCGCCGCGTCAGGCCCGCACCACCCCGTGATTGTTGAGATGCAGCCGCGCGAACTGGCCGTAACTGTCTTTAGTGGTCACCTGAACCGGCCCGCTGGTTGCGCTCGAAGCGCTGCCGATCTCGGCGACGGCATATTCGAAGCCGTTCGGCAACACGATTTGAGCCCGCGAGTCCGCGCCCGTCCCCTTGTTGCGGATCGGCTCGCCGACGGTTTCGATGTAGTCCTTGACGAAGATGCGGCCCCTGCGGCCGTCGATATTGAGGTCGAGATCGATCTTGGTGAAAACCGGCTCGTTCATTTTTGTCACGGTCGAGGCGTAGACGGCGAACATCGTCGCGAACGGGTCGGTGTCCTGGCCGGTCATGATGCGCAGCAGCGCGTTACGCTGCTGGTCGGTTGCCTTCTCGTCGACGAAAGCGATGGCTTCGCCGTTGCCCTCGTGGATTGCGCCGGGCCATTTGAAGATCGCGGCGATGCGCAGGCCGTCGAGAACGGTCTCGCCATGATGACCTTCATCGATCTGGATGCCGGCCACGGCATGGCAATGGCCCTTGTCGGGCAGCGCATTGAATTGACAGTTGCAGCCATATTCGCAGGTGCAATTGACGAGTTCGCGCCCCTTGATTTCCCAAGACGTCATGCTGTCCTCCCTGATCTCGAAATATTAGACGATCATCATACACTGGACTCTTCCCTCTCAAAGGCGCACCCTCAAAAAGGCGAAACCCAAGCGAGAGTTTCGTCCAAGGCTTCACATGTTTGAGATGCGCCGCTGATTGCTTGACCTGTCCGGATAATCTCCGGGCGGGGCAAACGTTCATTGCGCCTACCCATGTTCAGGCTGCGGCCTAAGGCACGTGCAGCCTGTTTCCGGATCAACTGGGAGGAAACAACATGCCTGATCTTCAACGCAGAGAACTTCTTGTTCAGGGAAGTGCTGCCCTTGCCGCAATTGCTGCTCTCTATACCTCGCGTCGGGCTTACGCTTTTCCAACACGGGCGAGCGAGGAGGTTATTCGGTGGCTGGACCAGCCGACCGAAAATCCCGATCCGGTCGGCATCCAGAAGCAGCTTGTCTGGGAGGATCTGGATAGCTGGATAACGCCAAACGACAAGTTCTTCAGCATCTCGCATTTCAATCGACCAACGATCGACGAGAAGACATGGTCGATGGAGATCGGCGGCCTGGTCAAGAAGCCCTTGAAACTGACTCTCGCCGACATCAAGGCGCGGCCGCGCCAGGAGGTCGTTTTCACAGTGGAATGCTCGGGCAACCACGGTTTTCCGTTTTTCACCGGCGGCATCGGCAATGCCCGCTGGGCAGGGACGCCGCTCGCCCCGATCCTCGAGGAAGCCGGCGTTCTGGAAGATGGCATCGAGGTGGTCTTTTTCGGCACTGACACCGGCGAGGTCGCCATCCGCGACGTCAAGATGCAGCAGAATTTCGCGCGCAGCATGTCGCTTGCCGAAGCGACGAACCCAGACAATCTGCTCTGCTATGAAATGAACGGAGCCGCCTTGCCGGCGGCCAATGGTTTTCCGCTGCGGCTGATTGCTCCGGGCTGGTATGGCATCGCCAACATCAAGTGGCTGGAGCGCATCGAGGTGCGCGACACCCGCTTCATGAGCCTTCTGATGGCGCGTGACTATGTCACCATCCGGGAGGAAGAGCGCAATGGCGAGACCGTGTGGACCGAGGACTCAGTCGGACGAGCGCTGATAAAGTCCGCGCCCGCGAAGGTCACCCGCAAGGACTCGGACTACCGCATCATTGGGGCAGCCTGGGGGGCACCGATCGATCGGGTCGAAGTGCAAATCGATCAAGCGCCATGGGCACCGGCGACCATCGACCGCAGCGAGGAGGCCGAACACGCCTGGAAGATCTGGTCCCTGGATTGGCCAAATCCGTCGCCTGGAGAACACACGGTGACCTCGCGCGCGGTCAGCACCACGGGACAGGTTCAACCGGCAATGGACGATCCCTTGATTGCCAAGAAACACACATACTGGGAAAGCAATGGCCAGGTGACGCGCCGCGTGCGTGTCGTTTGATAGACTTTGCGGGAAGGTGAAGCAGGCAGCGCCTGATCGCAGACTGGTCGCCAGCGTCAGTCCTTGGATGCCGTGATGACGAGCGCCGGCATGTCGAAAGCGACGGCGCCGGCTGCTGTCACGTGAGGCATAAGTGCCCGCTCGGCCTCCTCCGGGAGCCGCTTGAACTGCTCGTTGTCCAAAAGCCCGCCCAACGTCCAGATGCAGGCTCTTTCAGTCGAGATCAGCGACTCGATCGAGGCAAAACGGACCGTTCCGCGGTGCCGCTTCACCTCGGCACGCTCTATGCCTGCCTTCGCGCAGAGCGAGCGCAGTAACTCCGCATCGCCGAGTACGAAGGGCGCGCGGAACGCGTTCGCAACGTCGGCTCCAAACAGCCGTTCAAGCATATCCGCCACTGCGGCATAGCCGGGCGACTGGTCGAGCGGTCCGCAGACCGCGACGGCGAGCCGGCCGCCGGACTTAAGCACGCGCATCATTTCCCGCAGTCCGGCTGCTCGATCGTCGAAGAACATCAGGCCGAACTGGCTGACCGCGGCGTCGAAGCTTTCATCCGGGAAAGGGATCTGCTCGGCGCGCCCTTCTCGCCAATCGATGCGAGTGCTTTTGCGGCGGGCAACGCAAAGCATATCGGGATTGGGATCAAGCCCGACCACCTTGCCCTCCGCGCCAACGCGGTCGAGGGCCGCGAGCGCCAGCACACCCGTACCGCAGGCAATGTCGATCACGCAGTCGCCCCTCCCTATTCGCGCCTCGGCGGCGACGATAGGCCCCCATTGTCGGAACAGCGCTGGGACGAACAGTGAGTCGTAGATTTCAGCCGGAGTTTTCGATGTCTTGCCCCGGCGGGTCTGGGCCGCCGCTTGCTTCGATCCCGGCGTTGCACCTTCAAGGAACACTGCGTTGGATCGGGTTCCGGCGACGCGTAGCGCCTTCAGCGGCTCGTATTCGGGCGATGAATACCAGCGCCGGGCATGCTCGCCGTCGGCAAATTCGACGATGACCGGATAGACCGGCTGCCAGTCTCCTTCGACAAGGTCGGATTTCCCGCCCAGCACCAGATAGCGCCCTCCATACTGTTCAACCGTTGCAAAGACCCCTGCCAGATACTGCTCGACCTTGGCCTGGTCGGTGATTTCACGCACGTCGAAGAAGCAATAGGTAGACATGGCCGACCTCCGTTGATCGCATGGACTCCACGGGATGCGCGGTGGATATACTGTTCGGCGCATAGTAGACTTGGCCATGGGCACGCTCCATGACCCAGCGTCTCAATCGCTTGCTGCAGCGTCCGTTCTGGCGCGATCGCCTGGGCGGCCATCGGAAGAGGTCGTTGCCGATGCCGCACCTTCGGCCGCGCCGGACAAGGATGTGCTTTCGGATGTGCTGCGCGTGGTAAAGCTCACCGGCGCGCTTTTCTTCTGGGTCGATGCCTCTTCGCCCTGGAGCGTGGAAGTGCCGCGGGCGGGTTCATTTGCCCATCTTATCCTGCCGCGCGCCCAACATGTGATTTCCTACCACATCATCACCCAAGGATCGGGCTCGGTCAGCATCGGTGACGATCCGCCGATGGAGTTTGCCGAAGGCGACATACTTGTGATCCCGCATGAGGATTCGTACGCGATGTGCAGTGCGCCCGGAGTGCGATCAGGTTTGAGCCCGGAAGATTCGCTCGATTTCTTTCGCGCCATGGCGGCCGGACAACTGCCCTTCGTGATCAACGAAGGTGGCGACGGCCTCCTCCTGACCAGATATGTCTGCGGTTTCCTTGGCTGCGATGCACGGCCGTTCAATCCTCTGCTCGGGGCCCTGCCTCCGCTGATACGCATCCGGCGCGCGGCCGGCGCACCGAGCGATCTGCTCGACCGGCTGATCGAGCTAACGCTGGCAGAGGTGTCCGTTCAACGGCCAGGCGCTGAATGCATCCGCCTGCGCCTCAGCGAGTTGATGTTCGTTGAGGTCGTTCGCCGCTATGTTGAGGCACTGCCGCCGGAGCAGACCGGCTGGCTGGCCGGCTTGCGCGACCCCGCCGTCCGCCGGGCTGTTGCGCTTGTCCACGAGAATCCGGCGCGCGGCTGGACAATTGAAGAACTCGCACGCGAAACCGGCGTCTCGCGGTCCGTCCTCGCGGCCCGCTTCACGCGTCTCGTCGGCTGCCCACCGATGCAGTATCTCACGCGATGGCGCGTACAACTGGCCGCACGACTGCTCACTGATGGGCTGGCCAAAGTCTCGGCGGTCGGGCGTGATGTCGGCTACGAGTCCGAAGCGGCCTTCAGCCGGAGCTTCAAGAAGCTCGCGGGCGTCTCGCCGGCTGGCTGGCGCGACGGCCGGCGCGGATAGCGGGCGGCCGGAGGCCGACCCTCCCCTACCCCTCCATCGTGCTGATCTCGGCATCGATCAGGCACCAAGGCGCATAACGAAAATCGCGGATCTGGACGACCCGCTCATCCCGCCATTCGACCAGCATGAAGCCGCGCACCGCGCCGTCCGGCTCCTGCGGGTTGCGGATCAGGATCGCCGGCCGGCCGTCGACAAAACCCAGCGACAGCGCCCAGTCGCTGATGCGCTCGTAGTTGCCGAAATAGGTCGACACTTCAGCCTTGCCGCGCATGCGGAGCCGGCTGACCAATTCGAGTTGGACATCCTCGGCGATCAGCGCCCTGACCGCGTCGAAGTCGCGCGCGTTGAACAGATCGACATAACGGCGCAGCCGTCGCTCGTCATCGGCGTCGAGCCGTGGCGCGGCAACGTGCTCAGGCTGCGACGCCAGCAGGCGCAGCTGCGCCCGCCCGCGATGCAACGCCGCCTTGGTGGCGGCGAGCGTTGCGCCGGTCACCTCGCAGGTCTCGTGCAGCGAAAGGCCTAGCACGTCGACCAGGATCACTGAGCTGCGTTGCGCAACCGAGAGTTGCATGAAGCTGCGCAGGCCGCTCGCCGCGGCGAGCCTGCTGTCGGCGCTGCCGGAAGGATCCTCGATGGTGGTCATGTCGGTCTCGGTCATGCGCGACCTTTCCCGATGGCGCCGGCGCAGATGGTCCTGCGCGGCATTATGCGCGATGCGAAACAGCCATTGCTCGGGCCGCTCGACCGTCATGCTGCCGTCGACCGCCTGCAGCGCCTTGATCAGCGTCTCCTGCACGATGTCTTCGCCGTCGATCACCGAGCCGGCCATGCGGGCGCAGTAGCGGTGCAGTTTTGGGCGAAACCCGGAGAGCATCGCCTCAAGCGCCGGCCGATCGAATTTCGGTTGGATCATGGCGCCCATTCTATCCGGCCTTGCTCTCCTCAAGCACACGGTAGTTGCCGATGATTTTGGCAGGCGACCGCTTCACCGGGGTCGAGCGCCGTTCCGCATGGTTTTGCGTGAACGCCTCGAAGGCCGCAAGCCCGGTCAGCGCAGATGTGTCGTTTCCCTCGCCGACGACATGGACGAACTCGCCGTCGTCGAGTTCGAGCACGAGATAGCGCACGCTCTGCGGCGCCGTTTCATCCAGCGTCTCGAACACTTTTGCCACCAGCGCGCGGTTCTCTTCCAGCCCGGTGTCTTTCACGCTGTAGCGAATGAGTTTGTAGCCCATGGTTCGTCTCCTGAATGGTTGGTCTGAGCAGAAGACGTTTCGCGTTCCCGAAAAGATTCTCGCACGCTATAAATTTTTTCGGCCGCCCGGATCGACTTCCACCTGCGGACGGCTAGGCAGCAGCCATCGAGGAGCAGGAGCGACGACCATGCACATCCAGTTTGCCGAACTGCCGGTATTCGACCAGGACCGCGCCAAGGCGTTCTACACCAGGCATTTCGCCTGCAAGGTGACGGCCGACGAGAAGATGGGCGACAGCGGCTGGCGCTGGATCGAGCTGAAATTTCCCGACGCCGTGACGAACCTGCATTTCGTGAGGCGCGCCGACGACACGCCAGGCGCGGAGCCGGTGCTGGCGCTGGTCGACGACGATGTCGACGCGACGATCGCGGCGTTGAAGGCGGGCGGCGTCGAGATCATCACCGAACCGCAGGAGGCGCCCTGGCAGCCAGGCCGCACGGTGGCGGAATTTCGCGACAGCGAGGGCAACCGCATGGTGATCGGCAGCCAATGAGCGGGTGCAGCCGGAAAACGGCCACTTAAGCAGCCCCGGCTTTGTGCGCCAAAGCATGCCTCGGCTGGTAAAGGCCAAGCGAGCCGCCACTGGGAAGCGAGACATGCGTGAGCGGGCCCCAGCCTTCATCGGTGACCGAAGTGCATTCAACATCGTGCGATTTCAGCTCTTGGATCGTAGCATTGATGTCTTCGCACATGAGATAGACTTCGTGGCTGTCGACTTCGGCGGCCGGGTGAACGGCAATCTCGGCCGGCGGCAATGCGAAGATCAACCAGCCTTCGCCAGCATCGACTGCTGGAAAACGTAGGACATTGCGAAAAAAATGCGCGGTCTGCCTCGGCATCCGTGCTGTAGATGATCATGTGTGCGCCGGAAATTATGGCTCCTTATCTCCCTGAAAGTGATGCGAACAAACAAGCTATTGCCGTTGCAAACGACGTTTCCGCCGTCGACACAGCCGCTCGATATCGGCAAGCTTCAGTTGGATATAGGTCGGCCGGCCGTGATTGCAGGTGCCGGAACGCGGCGTTGCTTCAAAGACCGACGCCTGCCAGACCTCACGCTATCAGCGGAAGAAGCTGGAGATGCTGTTGGCGCAGCTGCCGCCATTACCCGGCCATCGGTTTTGAGTCGACCTGGCGCGCGTTTTGGCTCTGGTCGGCGACTGGGGCGGCTGGGGCATCGATCCGGCTCAGAATGTGATCCGAGATGCCGCGCGCGATCTCCCGCTCGCCCATGATGATCAGGTCGGCGCCGAACTTCTTCAGGTAATCCACTTCGGCATCGGAATGCGCACGGGCGATGATCTCGAGCCTTGGATTGATGGCATGGGCTTGCTCGATGAGATTGCCGCTCTCGAACGGATTGGGAATGGCGCTGATCAACCACCGGGCCGAGGCAACGTTGGCCGCCTCAAGCAGGCCCGGCTGGGCGGCATTTCCCGCAATGACATCAACGCCGCGGGCGCGCAGCTGTTCTACTATCACTTGCCGTTCCTCGATCACCAGGTAAGGCTGCCTTGCCTTTTGCAACGTCTCCGCGACCAGGCTTCCGACCCGTCCATGGCCGACAAGCACCGCGTGGTCTGTCAGGCTGGTAGCCGCGAGTTCGGGCGGTTCGGATTTGCCTTCTTGCGTGGCGATGGTTCGCTCTCGTGCTTTCAGCCACGGCGTCAGCCGATCCAACGCCGCAAACAGCAGCGGGTTGACGAGGATCGAAAGGATGGCTCCGGCAAGCACCAGGTCACGTCCAGCCTCTGGTAGAAGCGCGAGGTCGACACCTAGTCCCGCCAGGATGAAGGAGAACTCGCCGATTTGCGCTAGGCTTAGGCCGAGTGTCAGGGCCACGTGGGACGGATAGCCGAACATCAATGCGATGGCCGATGCGGCCGTGGCATTGCCGATGACGATGATCAAAAATGTCGCCGACGAGCAGCGGCTGCTCGACCAGGATCATCGGGTTGAACAGCATGCCGACGGAGACGAAGAAAAGCACGGCGAATGCGTCGCGCAGCGGCAGCGTTTCCTGAGCGGCCCTTTGGCTCAACTGGGATTCGGCAAGGATCATTCCTGCGAAAAACGCCCCAAGAGCGAACGAGACGCCGAACAGCTCGGCTGCCCCGAAAGCGACACCAAGGGCGATCGCCAGCACGGCCAAACGGAAAAGCTCTCGCGAGCCAGTGTGAGCAACGTAGTGAAGGATCGGCGGAATGACACGTCGCCCGACGACAACCATGATCGCGAAGAAAGCCGCCAATTTGCCCAGCGTCAGCCCGAGCGCGCTCCAGATGGTCTGCGGCTCAAACAATGTGAACAGGTCATTGCCGTTAAGGTTTGGCCCGTTGAAATTGCCACCGAGCACACCGGCGAAGGCCGGCAACAGCACGAGCGCGAGGATCATGGCGAGGTCCTCTACGACCAGCCAGCCGACTGCGATGCGTCCGCCATCGGTTTCGAGCCGCCGCATTTCCTGCAGCGCCCGTAGGACCACGACTGTGCTTGCAACCGACAGGGCCAGCCCAAACACCACTCCGGCTCCGATCGGCCAGCCGATCGCCTGCGTCACGAGGAGCCCGAGCATGGTCACCAGAGCCATTTGACCGATAGCGCCGGGAATCGCGATCTTTCTTGCCGACAGCAGATCGTTCAGCGAAAAATGCAGCCCTATGCCAAACATCAGCAGGATCACGCCGAGCTCGGCGAGTTGGCGCGCCAGGGCCTGGTCGGCAACGAAGCCGGGCGTGAACGGGCCAATCAAGACACCAGCCACGAGGTAGCCGACCAGCGGCGACAGGCGAAGTCGGTTCGCCAACGTGCCGAGGATGAAGGCGAGTCCGAGGCCGGCGACAAGGGTTGCGATAAGTGGCGCCTGGGGCATCTTCCCAATCCCGGTTTCCGGCCACGCTTGGCGCTCGGGTCACGCGTTGCACGAGCCAGAGATAATGGACCCGGGGATAATGGACTAAGACGCGGCGGTCTCAACATCTTTCACGCAGCGAACGGAAACGAGCCGGTCGGAGCGACCGTTAGTGGCCGTGGTGCTCGCCGTGAGGATGTCCATGGCGGTGATCGGCATCCGCGTTCGCCAATCTTATATTCGCCGCCGCAAGCGCCGGCATGTGCTCGAACAGCTGGTGCTCCAGCGCTGCGGTGATCTTCTTCGCTTCGCTGACCGGCAGGCTTTCTTCGACGGCGATGGCAATGTCGGCGTGCAGTCTGTGACCGATCCACCGCGCCTTGGCCTCGACAATGCGCGCTGCCGGCACATGCGCGGCGGCATGGTGGATGTCGCCGATGACATCAGGATCTATACCATCGAGCATGCGGGTCAGCACCGAGCTCGCCGACTGCCAGACGATGCCGAAGATCGCAAGCGTGATGAGCAGGCCGACGATCGGGTCGGCCAGCGCAAAGCCGAGCCAGACGCCGAACGCTCCGAGGACCACGGCAAGGCTGGTCAGGCCGTCGGTGCGGGCGTGGTAGCCGTCGGCTATCAGTGCGGCGCTGTTGATTTCGCGGCCGACGCGGATGCGGAACACCGCGACGGCCTCATTGCCGAGAAAGCCGACAATGCCAGCCGCCGCCAGCCAGCCCAGATGCGTCACCAGGCGGGGATTGATCAAACGGTCGATGGCCTGGTAACCGGCGACGATGGCGCTGAACAGGATGATCCCGACGATGATGATCCCGGCCAGGTCCTCGACCCGGCCCAGGCCATAGGTGAAGGTCGGCGACGGCTTGCGCCTGGCCAGCAGGAAGGCGATCCACAGCGGAATGGCGGTGGTGGCGTCACCGATGTTGTGGACCGTGTCGGCCAGCAGCGCCACGCTGCCCGACAGCGCGACCACGACCATCTGCATCGCCGCGGTGATTGCCAGGATGACGAACGACCATTTTATCGCCCATATGCCTCGGTCGGTCGTCGCAATGGTCGCATCGATGATCCCGTGGCTATGCGACCCGCTCACATGATCGTGATGGCCATGACCATGCGCGGCGTGATCGCGCGGCCCGAACCCGAACCAGTCGAGGATGCGCGCGCCGAGCACAGGCATTTGACGGCTCACAAATATTTCGCCAGTTGCTTGAGTTCCGCCAGCGAGTTGCCGCCGGCTTCCGCGGTGTCCGTCAGGCAATGCTCGATATGATCGTGGATCAGTTCGCGCTTTGCGCTGCTGATGGCGCTCTCCACGGCGTGGAGCTGCTGCGCCAGGTCAACGCAAGGACGATGCGCCTCGAACATCGACAGCACCGCCGCAAGATGGCCTTGCGCGCGCTTCAGACGCTTCACGATAGCCGGATGCGAACGATGAATGCCCTCGGACATGCCTGTTTTGTATCCTCCCCGGGAGGATCCGGTCAAATCTTCTTTTGAGCTCACCTTGCCGGCGAGTCCGTCACAAATCGAAGAATGACGGCCAGCCACCTCCTGCGGGTCACCCGCCGGCGGCGGCGGCCCGTATTATTTCGTGACCATGTTGCGCCGGAACCTTCCCCTCGCACCAGCGTTCGGGGCGCTGTATTCGCGATCCCTTATTTTTTGGGCAAACATGATAGGCGACGGGCGAATACCGGTGGGGAGGCAAAAGGCATGGGTCGGGGAGGAGCATGTTGTCATGTCGAACCGTGAAATTGGAACGTCCCACACATTGGGGCTGCGCATCGCTGATCTCAAAGCCAGGATGCGGAGCGCCCGGATTACCGAGCACGAGATGAAAATTTTTCAGAAGGTAGCCGCTGTCATGGGAGCAGGTGAAGGCTCCCTGCGGATCGATGCCGACGACCTGATTGCCGCATCTTTCGTTGTCGAGGACGAGCCCAGGGCAAACTGAAGATCGTGGCGCCCCCGGCGATCAGCCAGGCACCACGTCGGAGGCCAGCGAAGCGGCGTGCGAGGCTCGCGATGTTGGCGCTCTACGGCGCCCCTCTGTCCCGCTGACCTTGCCAGAATGTCCGAGGCGCTCGGTCGCAACGAAGGCGCCCTAGCTCACACTTCCGGATACTCGTATACGAGGATACCCACACGGGTGGCTTTCTGTTAGGGCGTGGAAACGCTTTTGCCAGGGCTGGAGATGGGCTGGCGGGAAAGACCTGACTTGCCGGAACGATCACGCAAAACCATGGCGCCACGGCCGAACGCCGGCCGGCCCAACCCAGGCGTCAGTTCCCCCAGCGTCAGCCTTTGCCGTGCGCTGTCAAAGCTTGGGCTGTGCTCGCGCAAGCAGGCGGAAATTCTGGTCGCCGAAGGGCGCGTCCGGGTCGCCGGCAAAATCGTGCGCAACGGCTCGCTGCGCGTCGATCCCGGCCGCGATCGCATCGAGGTCGACGGCAGCCGCGTCGTCGCCGAGCGCAAGGTCTACCTGATGATCAACAAACCGCGCGGCCTGGTCACCACCCGCGACGACCCGCAGGACCGCGGCACCGTCTACGACTGCCTGGCAGAACTCGACCTGCCTTTCGTGTCGCCGGTCGGCCGCCTCGACAAGGCCAGCGAAGGCCTGCTTTTGATGACCAATGACACCCGTTTCGCCCAGCGCCTGCTCGACCCCGCCTCGCACGTCGCCAAGGTCTATCATGTGCAGATCGGCGCCCTGCCCGACGCGGCCCTGCTGGCGCGGTTGCGCGCCGGCGCCACGGTCGATGGCGAAGATTTGACGGCGCGGTCGATCGACATCCTGCGCAGCGGCGCCAGCACCGCCTGGCTGGAAGTCACCCTCGACGAGGGCCGCAACCGCCACATCCGCCGGCTGCTCGGCGCGCATGGCGTCGACGTGCTTCGCCTGGTGCGGGTGGCGATCGGCCGCTTGCGGCTCGGCGACCTCGCCAAGGGCAAGGCCCGCCACCTCACGGCCGAAGAACTGGCGCTGTTTCAATGCTGAGCGAAGGCGCCGAAGCGACCCGGCAAAGCGGAACGGCAAGCCCATCGCTTCAGGTTGGCACGGCCCCTCACCTGCCTGCCGGCATCCTCTCCCCGTATAGTGACGGGGAGAGGGCACTCTCTTCGCCGGTTTCGCCAATCACCAGCGTTGCAGAATATTCACCTAGGTCGCCGCCAGCCACTTCTCCCCGTCACTATACGGGGAGAAGTGCCCGGCAGGGCGATGAGGGGCGGCGCCGACTTCGATAATTCGTCGCCTCTAATGCGAACGCGCTATGTCCCGCCCCGCTACTCGGCCGGGACCGGGCTGAGGCCGGGATCGCCCATCGCGTGCGGCCTGGTTTCCTTGCGTGCCGACGCCCGGGCGAGCACGCTTTGCCGGTTGACCGATTTGCGCTCGGCATCGATGCGCTGGATCAGGATTTCCGCGCGTTCGATCGACCCGAGCAGGGCCAGGATCGTGCCGCGTTCGGCGGCGCCCGCATTGGGTCCGAGCGCCAGCGTGCGGGCACGCAGTTCCTCGACCTCCGGCAGATTGACATGTCCGGCCGGCACCTTCGGGTCGGAGATGCCGTAAGTCGGCAAGATCTGTCGCAGCGAGGCATCGAGCTTGCTCAGCCCGACGTCGACGATGGCCTGCGCCGGACCGCTGAACTTCTCGCGCCTGACGCGGCGCGCCACCTGATGCATCGATTCCGTCAGGGCGGCGGTGAAGTCGGCTTCCTCGATCAGGCTGGCGATCAGGTCGAGCTGGTCGTAGGGCAGGTCTTCCTTCATCAATTCGGCGGTGTAGGCGCGGATGTCGCGGCTGAGGATATCGGTTGCGAGGTAGTGCTCGCCCGGATCCGACGGCGCCTTCTTCGACGAGCGGGCGATGTCGAGGAACATGGCGCCGGCTTGCAGATGGCGGGCCGTCTCCTGCTGGACAGCGGGAACGGCCTTGGCGAAATCGCCGGCTAGCTTGCGGTCGAGGAATCGCGGCGTCGAGAAATCTTCCGTGTCCTCGGCATCGGTGTGACCGACACGCGACAGGACCCGCTCGAACACCCCGATGAACGGAAACAGCAACAACGTGTTGAAGACGTTGAAGAAGGTCGAGTAGAGGCCGACCGCGACCGGCACCAGGGGAAAGGTCTCCTTGCCGTCGACGATCACCGGAATGGCGGGATCGCCGCCGAAGAACTGCATGGCCCATTCCAGGACCTGCATGGAGACGAAGAACAGCGGGATGGTGATGCACACGCCGATGATGTTGAAGGAGATGTGGGCGTAAGCGGTGCGCTTGGCGTTTTTCGAAAGATTGAGCGAAGCCATCCACGAGGTGATCGTGGTGCCGAGATCGGCGCCGAGCGAGAAGGCGACGGCCGTCGTCCAGTCGAGAATGCCGGCAGCGCCAAGGCCCATGACAATGCCGATCGTCGCCGAGGACGAATGGATCATGGCGGTCACGCCGGCGGCGATGAACACGCATTTGAGCAGGTTGAGATAGGAGTCGGCCGTCAGTGTTTGCAGCAGTGCCATGACTTCGGGCAGATTGCGCAGCGGGCGCAGGCCGCCGGTCATCAGGTTGAGGCCATAAAAGATCAGCGCGAAGCCCATGCCGGCAAGCGCTATGTTCTTGACCTTCTCGCTTTTGGCAAAGCAGTAAATCAGCGAGAACACGCCGGCCAGGATCAGCCCGAGCGGACCGAGCGGCAGGGCGATGAGCCCGTTGCCGAGCGTGGTGCCGATATTGGCGCCCATGATCACGCTGATCGCCGGTCGAAGCGCGATGACGCCGGCATTGACCAGGCCGACGACCATGACGCTCATCGCCGTCGACGACTGGATGACGCCGGTGATCAGCGTTCCCGCCAGCACGCCCTTGATCGGCGTTCCGGCGGCCCTGGCGAGAAAGGCGCGCATCCGGTTGACCGACAGCGCCTGGATGCCGTTGGCCATGAAGTCGAGGCCGAGCATGAAGATGCCCAACCCGCCGATCACCGGCACGAGGATGTCCTTGAAGATATCGATGTCCATGTCACGCAGTCCCCAACAAGCCGCCATCACGGCGCGATATGACGTTCAGTTCAGGCGCTGCGCCAAGCAGCAGCCTGGTTGTTCCGCTCAGTTTCCGACGGGCTCCTGCCCTGCCCAGTATTGCTCGATCCGGGCGACCAGCGCCTTCGGCAGCGGCACGTAGCCGAGCGCGGCGGCGTCATCCGCGCCGTGCGCGAAGGCGAGCCGGAAAAGGTCGTGCACGCGGCGATAGCGATGTTCCGAACGGCCCGAGACCTGAACGACCGCGAACACCGCCGTGCTGATCGGATAGGCGGCATCGCCGTTACGATCGGTCAGCGAAGCGAAGAAGTCGGTCGTTTGCGCCCAGTCGATCGATGTCGCGGCAGCCTGCACGCCCTCCGGCTCCGGCTTGACGAACTTGCCGGATTTGTTCTCGATCAGCGCATAGGCAAGGTTGGCGCGCTGGGCCTGGCCGGATTCGGCATAGGCGATCGCGCCCTTCGTGTCGTGCACGGTTTGAATAAGGTTCTGTGTGCCTTCCGCGTCAGTGCCGAGCGGCCACGAGATCAGTGTATTGGCGCCGTATTTGGCCTTCCACTCCCCGCTGACCGCCGACAGGTATTCGGTGAAGACAAAGGTCGAGCCGGAGCCATCCTTGCGGTGAACAACGCTGATCCTGAGATCGGGCAGCGTCAGGTCCGGATTCACCGCCTTGATCGCGGGATCGGACCATGACTGGATCTTGCCCAGATAGATGTCGGCCAGCACCGGCCCCGTCAGGCGAAGGCTTCCCGGGCCGATGCCGTCGAGATTGACGACGACGGCGATGGCGCCCATCACGATCGGAAACTGCTGGCGGCCAGCTTTCCCAAGTTCGGCGGCATTGATCGGCGCATCCGTCGCGGCAAAGTCGATGTCCGGCTGGTCGAGACGCAGAACGCCGGCGAGCGAGCCAACGATTTCGTAGTCGACCTTCCAGTCGGGCGAGACATAGTCCCCGCCGTCGGCGCGGGCGCTCTCGTAGGCCGTTGCCCATTTGCCGATGATCGGGGCGGCCAGTGTCGATCCGGCGCCGCGGATAGGCTCAGCCTGCGCAGCGGCCCCGACCATCAAGCCAACAGCAAGCGCGATGGCGCCGCTTATCTTCGCCGATTTGCGCCGCAGTGATGCAAAGCTTGCTGGAAACATCATGGCGACCCCCGACGCGCGAACAAATAGCTACTTTTCAGTCTTGGCAGATATCGACAGTCATCCGCCCGGCGAACGAACGCCGTCAGAGAAACAACATCGCTCACCGTATGAACCTTGGTTAACGATCGGATGACAAAGATCTTTGCGGGTGAGATTTTTTATTTTTCCGCGATTGCCGCGGTTGCCTGAAGAATTGTTCGGCAGCCAATCGCTTCAGCTTTGCGCTGCCCCTCACCTGCCTGCCGGCACCCTCTCCCCGTATAGTGACGGGGAGAGGGGCGCTCTCATCGATGGTTTCGCCAATCACCAGCGTTGCAGAATATCCGCCACGGTGCGACCAGTCCCTTCTCCCCGTCACACGGGGAGAAGTGCCCGGCAGGGCGATGAGGGGCGGCGCCGACTCCGACAACTGATCCCCTTGGCACGAAGTTGCTGGTCGCCTCCACGCAGGGACAGCCCTATTTCGCGTCGTGGAAGATAATGCCGACGGTATGGCGCAGGCCGGAGCGAATCCGGCTGACGCCGTGCCTGAGATTGACGCGGTAGCTGCCTTTGCTGCCCTGGACCGGACGATTGTGGACCGCGAAGGCGACTGCGTCGCCCTGGCGCAGCGGCACCACCTCGGCGCGGCTCTGCATGCGCGGGCGCTGTTCGGTCAGCACGAACTCGCCGCCGGTGAAATCCTTATCCGGTTCGGACAGCAGGATTGCCACCTGCAGCGGGAACGCAAGCTCGCCGTAGAGATCCTGATGCAGGCAGTTGAAGTCGCCGGGACCATATTGCAGCAGGAGCGGCGTCGGCCGCGTCTGGCCCTGCTCGTGGCATTGCTTGAGGAACGCGGCGTGTTCGTCCGGGTAGCGCTGCGCGACGCCCATGCGTTCGTTCCAGTCGTTGGCGACGGCGGCAAGGCGCGGATAGAGCGCGGTGCGCAAGCCGCCGATCAGCTCGGGCAAGGGATAGCGGAAATAGCGGTACTCGCCCTTGCCGAAGCCGTGCCGCGCCATGTGGACATGGCTGCGGAAATGGCTTTCGTCGGGATACAGCCCGGCGATCTCCCGGCATTCTTCTGGTGTCAGCAGCTTTTCCATCACCGCGCAGCCATAGAAGCTCATCTCCTCGGCCAGTGCCTGCCAGTCATATCCGGCGACGCGCGCTTCCGCCGATCGGACCGCTGCTGCTGGAACCGTGTGCATGGTCATAGCTCTGCTCCTCTGGCTTCATCGGCTTCTGCCATCAGATGGGTGAAGCAGCGCACACAAACCACCCGTTTCCTGCCAACCGGTTTAGGCACAACGCAAGGTTGCCATGGATCAGCTTCACCGCCGCGACGCAGCATGGATTTTGGCAAAATCGAGCCCATATCCCTGATAGGGAGCTTTGAGCGTGAAACTCGCGCGTGTAGCCCTGATTGCCGCGGCTTTTGTAGCCGCTGTGGCTGTTTGTTCTTCTTCCGCAGCAACAGGAGAAGCAAACGGCCAAGGGAGGACTGCGCTGCGCATCGAGATAGACGGCGCCATCGGTCCGGCGAGCGCCATGCAGTTCGAGGAAGCGCTGGCGGTGGCCGCAGAACGGAACGCCGAGGTTTTCATCCTGCAGATGAACACGCCGGGCGGGTTGGTCACCAGCATGCGTGAGATCATCGCCGACATCCTCGCCTCCCCGGTTCCCGTCATCGGCTATGTCGCGCCCGCCGGGGGGCATGCGGCGAGCGCCGGAACCTACATCCTCTACGCAACCCATGTGGCGGCGATGGCGCCCGGCACCAATCTGGGCGCGGCAACGCCCATCGAGATGGGCGGGCCGATGCCATCCTTTCCCGGCGACGACAAGAACAATGGCCCGGAAGCCGGCAAGGACCCGAAGAATCCACCGGCGGGCAATGCGATGATCGCCAAGGCGACGAACGACGCGGTTGCCTTGATCCGCAGCCTGGCCGAACTGCGCGGGCGCAATGCCGATTGGGGTGAAAAGGCGGTGCGCGAGGCGGCCAGCCTGTCGGCCAGCGCGGCACTGCAGGAAAATGTGATCGACTTTGTCGCCCGCGACACGACCGAACTGCTTCAGCTGGCCGACGGCCGGACGGTCGAGATCGCCGGCAGGAAAAAGGTGCTGGCGACCAAAAGGCTGCCGGTTGAAACGCTCGAGCCTGGCTGGCTCATCCGGCTTCTCGCCGTCATCACCGACCCGAACATCGCCGTCATCCTGATGCTGATCGGCGTTTATGGCCTCGTCTTCGAGTTCACCAGCCCGGGCGCGGTCGCGCCAGGCGTGATCGGCACGATCTGCCTGCTGCTCGGGCTCTATGCGCTCAATCTCCTGCCGATCAGCTATGCCGGCCTTGCCCTGATGCTGCTTGGCATCATCTTCCTCGTCGTCGAGGTCTTTAATCCCACAGTGGTGCTTGGGCTGGGAGGCGTGGCTGCGTTTCTGCTGGGCGCTGCCATGCTGCTCAGGATCGAAGGTCCCGGCTTCGAGATGTCGTGGGCCGTCATCGGCACCGCCGCCATCCTGACGCTCGGCCTGGCGCTGCTGACCGGCAGCTGTCTGTGGGCGGCCCGCAAGAACGTTCCGCGTGTTGGCGCCCAGGCCATGCAAGGGCTGCCGGCCAAGGTCCTCGACTGGCAGGGCAGCGAGGGACACGTGCTGGCCCGGGGTGAGCGCTGGCGGGCGAAAGCCGACGAACCCATTGCGGTGGGCGACAGCGTCGAGGTGGCTGATGTCAGGGGTCTCGTGCTGACGATACGGCGCCGCAATGTGCGAAGCGATGGAGCAAGGCAATGATGCTCGGATATGTGGCCTATCTGGTGGCAGCGCTCGTCGTGGTCATGTTCCTGTCCGCGGCCATTCGCATCCTGAGGGAATATCAGCGCGGTGTGGTCTTCACGCTCGGCCGCTTCACCGGGGTCAAGGGGCCCGGCCTGATCATCCTCATCCCTTTCGTGCAGCAGATGGTGAAGGTCGACCTGCGAGTGGTGGTCCAGGACGTGCCGCCGCAGGACGTGATCTCGCGCGACAACGTCTCGGTGAAGGTCAACGCAGTGCTGTATTTTCGTATCGTCGACGCCGAGCGGGCGGTGATCCAGGTCGAGGACTTCATGACCGCCACCAACCAGCTCGCACAGACCACGTTGCGCTCGGTGCTCGGCAAGCATGAACTCGATGAAATGCTGGCCGAACGCGACAAGCTCAACAGCGATATCCAGGAGATCCTCGATCAGCGGACCGATGCCTGGGGCATCAAGGTCTCCGATGTCGAGATCAAGCATGTCGACCTCAACGAGAACATGGTCCGCGCCATCGCCAAGCAGGCCGAGGCCGAACGGCTGCGGCGTGCGAAAGTGATCAATGCCGACGGCGAACAGCAGGCGGCGGCAAAACTCGTCGAGGCCGGCAAGATGCTGTCCGAGACCCCGCAGGCCATGCAGCTGCGCTATTTCGAGGCGCTCCATGACATCGCCGGTGAACGCTCGTCGACGGTGGTGTTTCCGGTGCCGATGGATTTGCTCGGCCATTTCATCAGGCCGACCGGCGAGAAGACGTGAGCTCGAAGGCCGGCGATCCTTCAACCCCCTCTGCCCTGGCAGGCATCTCGCCCCACAACAATGGACCACTTCGTGGGGGCGAGGAACCCAAGCTGGAATGAGGCCGCGATCCTTCATGCCGGCCATCTCCGCCACGAGCGGAGATCGGCAGGTCGCCGCTGCGCGCCAATCAACCGTTCGTTGGCCGAACAGGGCTAACGGAAAAATCAGACATTCATGGCAATGTTGAACCCGCCCGAATGAAAGTCAGGCGACGGCTGGGTGCTGGCCCATCGAGAAGAAAAGGATTGCGCATGTCATCCTTGCTCAACACCGGACGTTCATCGCTCAAGCGCAGTCTGATCATGCTGGCAGTCCTGGCCTTTTGCATCTTGCCGGCCGGGGCGTTGGAGCCCGTTGATCTCCCGGAATCGCCAGACACTGTGGCCTTCAATGTTCAGAACAACGGCAAGTCGGTCCCAGTCACGTTGCGACAGCTGGAAAAGCTCGGTCTCTACCGGGTCACCACCGCAAGTCCATTTGAAAAAGGGCAGCTGACATTTGAAGGCGTCCTGTTCCGCGACGTGCTCAAGCTCGTTGGATTGGAAGGCGAGGATTCCGTTGTTCTGCGGGCGGTGGACGAATATGTGCAGATAATTCCGCGCCAGGATTGGACGGAAGGTCCTCTCCTGCTTGCCACCCGCCAGAATGGAAAATTGCTGACCCGGCGCACGCAAGGTCCGACCCGGCTGGTCTATCCGCTCAACGACCACCCGGCCTTCGACACGCCAGTCCACAAACCACGGTGGGTCTGGCTGATCAAGACGCTCGAGCCTGGCGGCTGATCGAGCTCCGGCGTGGCTCGAATGGCACGCTTTGAAGGCTGGCGCGTTCCCGTCACCTACGGGACCGCCATCGCGGCTGCAGCAGCCAGCTCTGCGGTCCTGATCACCGTACTGTTTCTCAGCCTCAGCAAGATCGAATATTCGCTGCCGCGGTTCGGCTTTTTCGCCATCCGCGAGTTCCATATTGCAATACGCGATGTAACTCACCTCAAGGACATGACATCGCTCGCCAAGGCCGCCCCCGGCTCTGCAGACAGCCTTGAGCAGTTATCAGCGGCGAACGACCTGGTCTACATCCGCTTCAAGCGGATCGACGGCACCGGGACGGCAAGCGAGATTCCCGCCTACGCAAGTATCGTTCCGCGTATCGTTGACGCGGTGACACGGCTTGATGCCATGATTGCGGCCGGGCTGCCTCTCGACGAAAAGATTTTGAAGGAAATGGGGTTGGAGCTCGAGCATCTCGTAGCGAGGATGAACGACGAATATTACAAATATGGAGATGAGATCAACGTGGATCTCTATTCGGCGGAAAAAAGCCTGAAGAAATTCAACTACCAGATTGCATTCGCTCTGGCGGTCTTGTCGCTGCTGGCGATCGGAACTGCCGTATTGCTTATCGGCCGTCGGGAAACGATAAGGAAACTGGAGTTTCTGGCCTGGCGCGACGCGACGACGGAACTGAAGAACCGTGCCTGGATGTCAGCCAACAGGGACGTGATGCTGGACCGGGCAAGGCTGGCCGGCAAGCAGCTCCGCCTTTTCCTGATAGATTTGGATCATTTCAAGAGCGTGAACGATACGTTCGGTCATCACATCGGTGATCTCCTGCTGAAAGCCGTCGCCGAAATCCTGCAATCGGTCGAACGGCCCGACGAAGTTGTCGCCATCCGTCTGGGCGGCGACGAGTTTGCCGTCATGGCGATCGGGGACCGGCACGCGGCAGCCGATGCGCTCGGCGATCGGCTTCGCGAGCAATTGAACCGGTTTGCCGAACTCGCGGGCCACCACGTGCGGATGGGAGCCAGTATCGGCATGGCGTGTTTCCCCGAACATGGTTCGGATATTTCCACCCTGTTGCGCAACGCAGACAGCGCTCTTTATGTCGCCAAAGCGGAAGGACGTTCTGGCTTCGTGACGTTCTCGCCTGCAATCCTCAATCAGTTCGATATGCAGCTCGGCGAAGAGGCCGGGATCAAGCGTGCGCTTAACTGCGACGAGTTCTTTCTGGTTTGGCAACCGCAGTTCGAGCTGGCAACCGGCCGCATGATCGGCGCCGAGGCGCTGGTGCGCTGGCGCGACCCCGCTTCGGGAGCGATTCGTCTGCCGATGTCATTCATTCCAATTGCCGAACGAAGCGACCTGATACTTGAAGTCGACAAGGTTGTGCTGAGCAAGGCTTGCCTGCAGGCAGCTCGATGGGCGCCACTATCTGCCGATGATCTCGTTTGCTCGGTCAATCTTTCGGGCAAAAGCCTTCAGAACGATGCGTACTTCGCCCACCTTGTTCTGGTGCTGCAACAAACAGGACTGCCGCCGTCGCGCCTGCAACTGGAAATAACCGAGGGGGTGCTTATCCAGAACAGCCGAAACGCCTTGAACATGCTGACGGAAATTCGAAATATCGGCGTCGGTCTGGCACTCGACGATTTTGGATCCGGCTATTCAAGTTTCGGCTACCTTGCCGATTTCAACCTCGATCGGCTGAAGATCGACCGATCGTTCTTGAGCGGTCTGGAAGCGTCGAAGAAAAAACAGAACGTCGTTCGAGGCATTATAGCACTGGCCAATTCCCTTGGCTTGACCGTTCTGGCAGAGGGGGTGGAAAACGAAGCGCAGCTCGATTTCCTGATCGCCGAGCGTTGTCACAGCGCTCAGGGGTTTTTCCTGTCACAACCGATCGAAGAAAATCGGCTGACGAACCACCTGGCTGCGAGGCGAGGCAGGATGAAAGATACGGACAAGTTCAGGCTGGGCCTTTCTGCGTAGAGCATTTGCACAGAAGATGTGGTCCTAAGCCTGAAAGCGTCGCTGCCGGCCGGCCTGCAGATGCGAAATCCTATGCGAACAAGCCGACCGCTCGATCGTAAAAATGGTCGAGGGCGCAGCGCCTGGCGGCAATCCGGGCGGCTTCAAGCAATTCCTCGCGGCCCGAGGCGCCGTCCTTGTAGGTTGCGATGACCACACGCGCGATCCTTTCGGCGTCCTCGTTGTCGAGCTCCGCTTCGCCGGACCGCAAAGTTTCCCGCACCACACCCCTCAAAAGATCCAGTTCAATGGTTGAGAAGACGCCCATATAGGGCGCGGATTTGCACTCCACGGCCATCTGAATTCCTCCCACTGTCACGATATCAAACACGCGGCAGATTACAACTAAAGTATTAGGCGAGCGCACGCTTTTGGGGGCGCCCGTAGGCGTTGAAACGGAATGGGATTAGTCTGCGCGGTCTCGGGCTTCAGGACGCGGCAAAAGAATGGATTTCAGTTCAGGGCAAGGCTATTTCCTCATCGGCGGCCTCATCCTGGTCGGTGCCGGGCTGCTGATCCTTTCGCTGATCGTCAATGCTCGTGTGGCGCACAGCGTGCGCCACGACATGCGCCATCGTGAAAAGCTGCTGGAGTATTATCGCAACATCTTTTCCCAACTCGGCGTGATCCTGATCGGAATTGGCGTTTCCCTGTTCATCTTCTTTTTTCAGCAGAATTATCAGGAGCAGCGCAAACGCGAAACCGAGCTCCAGCTGGTTCTCGCCAAACTGGCCGCGCGCATTGCTCGCGGGGCGGCCGTCGTCGAATACCTCAGCGAATTCGATGCGCTGCTGGATGATGGCGGACCCTATATCAGTCCGGAACTCGGTGGAACCAACGCCGCGATCAGCGCGCACGGGGCGGAAGTCGGCAAGCAGGTCGCCGAGATCCTTTTGGTTGAGCGCGATGTTGAGGTTCAAGGGTTCGAGATCCTGAACCTATCGCGCGACTTCGAGGCATCGTTCGTCGTCAACGAGCTCGATCCCGCGCTGTGGTTCAACATCGTCCGGGATGAGAGCGAGATCAAATATGCCACCACTCAGCTCGCCCTCGACTACAAGGACCTGCAGGATGCGATCGGCGGAGACTCGATCGCGGTTGCGATCGCAAATCCTGAAAAACAGGCAAAAATCAAGCAGGAGGTGCTCGACATCTTTTATGATGCCGACCTCTTGCGCCAGCGCAGCCGAAGACTTCTCGGCCGTGCGTGCTGGCTTTTCAGCAAGGGGCGCAGCTTCGTCAAGCTTGGACCGGTCGACGAGATCGAGGCCGAAGCCAGGTCGCACCAGGAATGGATCGATCGGTCGAAACGTTTCCTGACGCAGTTGAAGTCGGGAAGCGGCGATTGTTTCAAATTGCTCCAGTTCAACCCGGCGCCCTGAACGCGGACGCGCCTGGCCTAATCGCTGCTCATGCAGAACCGGATGACCATTCCAATCCAAGGCTCTATAACAGGCCGACAGAATTGCGATGATCAAGGGGAGACGATGCGCTACATACGTCCGCTTTCAATGGAAGATGCCGTTGGCCAGTTGGCCGGCTCGCCCGGCACCGCCGCCATTCTCGCCGGAGGCAGCGACCTCCTGGTGAGAATGAAAGGCGGCTTTATCGAGCCCGACCTTATCGTCGACATCAAGTCGATCGACGGACTGGGCGAGATCGGGGAAACGGCGGAGGGCTTCAGCATCGGTGCCGCGGTCCCCTGCGCCCTGATGGGAGAGAGCGCGGTCTTGAACAGGGAATGGCCGGGCGTCGTCGAAGCGGCCAAGCTGATCGGCTCCAAACAGGTGCAGGGACGCTGCACGATCGTCGGCAATCTTTGCAACGCCTCGCCGGCCGCCGACAGCGTGCCGGCGCTGGTGGCCGCCGGCGCCAGGGCATCGATTGTCGGGCCAGGAGGCAGGCGCACGGTCGCGGTGGAGGCAGTCCCCACCGGGCCTGGCAAGACGTCGCTCGCCAAGGGAGAAATCATCGAGGCGATCCTGCTCGACAGGCGGGCGCCGCGCTCCGGCGATGCCTATCTGCGTTTCATTCCACGCACGGAGATGGATATCGCCGTGGTCAGCGCCGGGGTGAACCTGACGCTCGATGAGCAAGGCGTCGTCAAATCGGCCCGCGTGGCGCTGGGCGCAGCGGCACCGACGGTGCTGCTGGTGGAAGAGGCGGCCGAGGCCCTCATCGGCAGGAAGCTGGACGAAGCAGCACTTGAGCGGCTCGCCAAGGTCTGCTCGGGGGCCTGCCGCCCCATCGACGACAAGCGGGGCACCGTCGAGTTCAGAAGAAAAGTTGCGGGTGTGCTGGCCAGGCGGGCCGCCACGACCGCCTATGCGCGTGCAGGAGGCAAGTGATGGCTGGTGTAGCAGTTTCAACGACAATCAACGGCGACAATGTCGAGTACCTTTGCCAGCCGGACGAGACGCTGCTCGACGTGCTGCGCGACCGCCTCGGGCTGACCGGCGCCAAGGAAGGCTGCGGCACCGGCGACTGCGGCGCCTGCAGCATCATCCTCGACGACCGGCTGGTATGCTCGTGCCTGGTGCTTGGCGCGGAGACCGAGGGCCGGCGCGTCGAAACCATCGAGGGCATGGCGCACGGCGACAGGCTGCATCCGCTGCAGCAGAAGTTCCTCGAACACGCAGCGCTGCAATGCGGCGTCTGCACGCCGGGCTTCCTGATCGCGGCGAAAGACCTGCTGGCCAAGAACCCCGACCCGACCGAGGAGGAAATCCGCTTCGGCCTCGCCGGGAACCTCTGCCGCTGCACCGGCTATGACAAGATCGTGCGCGCCGTTCAGGACGCCGCAAGCGTGATGAAGGGAGCCTGACGATGAACTTCGATCCGCGCTATTCCGGACGCAATTTCGCCTCCGTCGGCACGCGTCCCATCCGCCCCGACGGCGTTGACAAGGTAACGGGCCGCGCGCGCTATGGCGCGGATTTCAACATGGCCGGCCAGTTGGTCGGGCGTGTCCTGAGAAGCCCGCACGCGCACGCCACGATCAGGAAGATCGACACCTCGAAGGCGGAGAAGCTCAACGGCGTGAAGGCGGTGATCACCGCGGCCGACCTGCCCGACCTCACCGACGGCGATGCCGCCATGTACGACATCCTCGACAACTGCATGGCGCGCAAGAAGGCGCTCTATGACGGCCATGCGGTGGCCGCGGTCGCCGCGGTCGACGCCCGCACGGCAAGGCAGGCGCTGAAGCTGATCGAGGTCGACTATGAAGTGCTGCCGCACGTGACCGATGTCGACGAGGCGATGAAGCACTCGGCGCCCGTGCTCGACGACACCATCTTCACCGAGGGCCTTGAGCAAAAGCCCGTCAAGCCGTCCAACGTCACCAAACGCAGCCAGTACGGCCATGGCGACATCCATGAGGGATTTGGCCAGGCCGATTACGTCGTCGAACGCTCCTTCAAGACCGAGCAGACGCACCAGGGCTATATCGAGCCGCATGCCTGCGTGGCGAGCGTCAGTCCCGACGGCACCGCCGACCTCTGGGTCTGCACGCAAGGCCATTTCGTCTACCGCCAGCACTGCGCTCAGCTGCTTGGCATGGAAGCCTCCAAGCTGCGCGTCACCTCGTCGGAAATCGGCGGCGGTTTCGGCGGCAAGACCCACGTCTGGGCCGAGCCGGTGGCGCTGGCGCTCTCGCGCAAGGCCGGCCGGCCGGTCAAGCTGGTGATGACGCGCGACGAGGTGTTCCGCGCCTCCGGGCCGACCAGTGCCACCTCGATCGACGTCAGGATCGGCGCCCGCAAGGACGGCACGATCACCGCGGCCGAGGCGACGCTGCGCTATTCCTGCGGCCCCTATGCCGGCATGTGGGCCGAGCTCGGCGCCATGACCGCGTTCGCCTGCTACAATCTCGCTAACGTCAGGACGGTCGGCTACGAAGTGCTGGTCAACCGGCCAAAGACGGCGGCCTATCGCGCGCCATCGGCGCCGATGGCGGCGTTTGCAGTGGAAAGTGCCGTCGACGAGCTGGCCAAGGAGATCGGCATGGATCCGGTCGAGTTCCGGATCAGGAACGCCGCCCAGGAAGGCACCCGATCGTCCTACGGCCCGGTTTACGGCCCGATCGGCATCGGCCCGACGCTGGAGGCGGCGAAGAACCATCCGCACATGCAGGCGCCGCTGGGCAAGAACCAGGGCCGCGGCATGGCTTGCGGCTTCTGGTTCAACTTCGGCGGCCAGACCTGCACCGACCTCAACATCGGCATGGACGGCTCGGTCTCGCTTGCCGTCGGCACGGTCGATGTGGGTGGTTCCCGCGCGTCGCTGTCGCTGGTGGCGGCGGAGGAACTCGGCATCGCCTATGAGCAGATCAAGGCGGTGGTCGCCGACACCTCCAGCCTCGGCTACAACGACATGACGGACGGCAGCCGCGGTACCTTCTCCTCCTCGATGGCGACGATCTCGGCCGCCCGCAACGCCATCAAGATCCTGCGGGAACGCGCCGCGCAGATGTGGGATGTTCCCGTCGACGACGTGCTCTGGGAAAACGGCCACGCCATCGCCAAAGGCGAGAAGTACGGCAACCTTGCGGCGCTGTCTCTGAAGGAGATCGCGGCCGGGTCAGGAAAGACCGGCGGGCCGATCGCCGGCCACAGCGAGCTCGTCGCCGATGGCGCCGGCGTCTCCTTCGCCACCCATATCTGCGATATCGAGGTCGATCCGGAGACCGGCGCCACGAGGGTGCTGCGCTACACGGTCGTGCAGGATGCCGGCAAGGCGGTGCACCCGACCTATGTCGAGGGGCAGTACCAGGGGGGTGCCGCGCAAGGCATCGGCTGGGCGCTCAACGAAGAGTACGTCTACGGCAAGGACGGGCGGCTGCAGAACCCCGGCTTTCTCGACTACCGCATCCCGGTCTGCTCCGACCTGCCGATGATCGACACGCAGATCCTCGAGATCCCCAATCCCAACCACCCTTACGGGGTGCGGGGCGTCGGCGAAACCTCGATCGTGCCGCCGCTGGCGGCGATCGCCAATGCGGTGTCGAACGCCGCGGGCGTGCGGATGACGCATATCCCGATGTCGCCGCCGCGGATTCTCGCGGCGATCGAGGCGGAACGGGGAGGCCGATGGTCGAAGTAACGCTCTGGGGATCCCTCGGCGCGCTCGCCGGAGGCAAGAGCAAGGTCGAGATCGAGGCGAAGGATATTCGGGAGCTGTTCAGGAAGCTGGCTGAGCAGTATCCCGGCTTCGAGCCCTACATCGACCGCGGCATCGCAGTCGCTATCGACGGCGTCATCTATCGCGACACCTGGTCGAAGGAATTGCCACAAGGCGCCGAGATATTTCTGCTGCCGCGGCTGGCGGGGGGATAACTGGCACAATCTTACCTCGGAGCGCTGCTGCGGTGCAGAACCTTTGATCGCGGAGGTACAGCGCGAGGGGGGCGCGAAGGATCGCTACAGAGCGCTTTTATTCTGAGCCGCAGCATTCTTCGGCTTATGTAACGGAATGGATCCCAGGGTCTGCGCCGCGTCGCTTCGCTCCTTGCTCCGCCCCAGGATGACGAAGGCGCAGGGGAACTAATCACCGAAGCGCTTCAGTGTGCCGAGATTGTTATCGTCGAGAAACTCTATGGTCATGGCCGACGCCTTGCCGTCGGGGCCGATGTCGAAGCCTACGGCCGAGGGCCTGTCCGGCGTCTCGGCGTCCGGGAAGGTCAGGAAAAGGTCGCCGTCGAAATGCTTCAACGAATAGGACCGGGCGCCGGCTGGCCCGACCTTGAGCGCAAGAGCGTCCCCCGCAGTCGACACGACCGCATCGCCGATGAAATCGTTGAAGTAACGGCCTGCATAGGCACTGGCTGGCCGGGCCGGACTTGCCGGAGACGGTGGCGCGGCATAGGTGGCCTTGGCCGCCGCGACCGCCGGGCCGAACAGGCTCGCATAGATATCATCCCATGCCTTGATCCAGTCCTTCTCGACCGTTCCGTCGAAGACGAGATCGGCGAAGCTGTCGGATAGACCTTCCGGCACGCCTGTCGAAAAGGCGTTGGCGACGATGACGATGCCAAGCTTCTTCTCCGGAAAGAGTGTCACCAGGGTACGGGCGCCGACGCTGAACGCGCCGGCATGGCCCCAGCTCAGGCCGTGACGGCCGAATTCGATATTCCAGCCGAGACCGTAGAAGGACTCGCCGCCGGAGACGGGGTTCTTGCCGCGCGCCATCAGCGGCACATGCGTCTGGTCCAGCGCATCGGCCTTAATGAGGGTCTCGCCGGCATAGACTCCGTTGCCGAGCACGAGGCGCACCCATTGCGAGAGATCGCGTGCCGTGGAGCTGACGCCGCCCGCCGGCGCCTGCGCATCCGGATCGCGCTTTACCTTCGCGGCCCAGACGCCGTCGATCTTGACGTGGAGCGCAGCGCGATTGGCATGCTTGATGAAGTCCGCATGACGGGAGCTGGTCGAAACCATTTTAAGCGGCCGGTAGAGTTTCTCCTCGGCGACCTCTTCCCAGGACTTGCCTGTCGGCTTCGCGGCCGCGACGGCACCCTCGGTCAGTCCGAAATTGCTGTAGGAATAGCCGGCGCGAAAGCTCGACGATGGCGACACGAACCGCAGGCGACGCAGGATCTCGGCGCGATCGTAGCCAATGTCCTCGAGGTCGTCTCCGGCGGTGCCGGGAAGTCCGCTGCGGTGCGAAAACAGGTCGCGGACCGTGAGTTCACTGGTCGGATAGGGCTCGGACAGCCGGAAGGCCGGATCGAGATCGACGATTTTCGCGTCCCAGGAAACGATGCCCCCGCTGACCAGCGCCGCCACTATCGTTGCCGAGACCGGCTTGGAGAGCGAGGCGATCTGGAACACCGTATCGGCGTCGACGGTCTCCGGCTTACCGGCCTCGCGACGCCCGAACCCCTTGAGGAAGACCACCTTGTCGTCATGGACGACGCCGATGGCGAGACCAGGCACCCCACCATCCTCGACGACGCCTTCGGCGAGCGCCTCGAGCTTAGACAGGGCTGCCGCGATCCGGTCAGGCGTAATGGTGTCGGCCGACGACGCATGCGGCGAAAGCACCATGACGGCGATGAAGGCCTGCGTCCCCCAACGGCGGAAATTCCGACCCAACCCCACGCTCGAGCTCCTCCCCTGCAAGCACTGTCATACTACAGGCCGACGCAGGGAAGGCCAGCCCTCGCCTGCGCGATACAGCAAAGTCCGCTGCGCGACGCCAAGCGGCCATCCCCGGGAGCCAACCGGTCAAAAATATCGAACGGACCATCGCTCGGCGGCGACGACCGTCATGAAGAACCCGAACGACAACAGCGATGAGAGCACGATAGCGGCGTCGAGCCGGTCGAACCAATAGTTGAAGGCCGCGTCGACGATCGTCGCCAAGACCTTGTCGGACCCGATCCATTCGCCAACGATCGCGCCGACCACCGCGGTCGCATCGCGGCGGTAAGCCGCCGGAGGCGGCGCCTAGTGCTGAAAGCCTGACGCTTGCTACCCGACGCGTAGGGCAGCTCAGGGTGGAAACTTGCCGTATGCGCGCCTGTCGGAACGACGTGATTGCATTGCGGCAAGGAGCGGACGTCGCCCCGCCTAAGCGGCTTGCTCACTCTAGCGTCGGGGCGGTCCGCAGACCGTTGAATCGAAATCGCTACGAAGCCCACGGGCAGACCTTAGCCTCCCGCGCTGAGCATTTCGATGATTGTTAAATCCAAAGAATCACCACAGGACGGTGGCCGTCGAGCGAGTTTTCAGCAGCCCATTTCCGCAGCCTATTAATGTGCAACTTGGGAAGCTGCCGACATCAATTCCTCGGGATTCGGCGCTCTGAAGGTGTTGAGGCCATCCTCCAGAACTTCAGTGAAGTTCCAGCGTACGATGCCCGCCCGGTCGATTAGGAACTGACCGACAAGCTGCGCCTGGCTGGAAGCCATCGCCTGCTGATCGACTTCCGTAATCTCATATCCTTCCTTCTTGTTAAGAAATTCATTCATTGCCATGACGTCCATAGGCTCGGGCAACTCGCCCGGGAGATGGAACGGTATCGCCATGACCGTGTCCATCCCGACCTCGCGCAAGCCGAAAGCACGGTGCGAGGCTCGCTCCGGGTCGGATGCGGCGAGAAGATCGGGTGCCGGGTGGTAACGGAAATAGAGCCGCGCCCGCTCGACCGGCGTATTGACCACAGCCAGGCATTCGACGCCTTTCTCACGCAGGGCCGGCTTGAGTTGCGCCATCGCCGCGACATGGCGCCGGCAGAACGGACAGTGCAGGCCTCGGAACAAACCGATCAACAACGGGCTTCGGCCTCGAAAATCATCGAGCGCGATCTTGCCTTCGCGTGAGATCGCATTGAGCACAACATTCGGTGCCCCGTCGCCCGGCTGCAGCGGGCGGTCAACACTACTCGTGGACATGGACAACCTCCTCGCCCCGGGGTCAGTCAGGGAAAGCAGCACACCCAGCGTTTCGGAGGCGATCAAGTGCTGGGGCGAAAGCTTCCTGTGCCAAGGCAATAGCTTTCGACCTCTGCCATATTGCCGAGGTCGAGATTACGCGCGCTGCAAGCCCATCATAACACGAAAAAGCATCTGCGGGTGCCGCCAAATGTGGTGAATTACCTTACGCGAGCGCACTCCCGAATGCTCTTGCGCTGAAGGTCAGGTTCCCGACCTCGATTTGGAGGTTCAAGTCTGCAACGCCCAAGGTCGTCAACGGGTCGGTTCTTGCCGTCCACCGGCACCAAGCGTCAGACTTTCACCCCTAGGTTCTGTTGACAAAGTGCATCGGAAGACAGGCCATAGTTCCAGCACATTTTGCTAAGCAGGCTGGCATGGGACGTGAGTTCATCCATGACGCTGGCAAAGCGCTTCTCAGTTTTCGTTTTTTTGTTGCATAGGACTTTCTACGCCCGAACGCGGGTTCGGTCATCACCTGCCAATATAGGCGGCTAGTTCGTCCGGCGTCCCATTTGGGAAGGCCTGTTTTAGAAAATTCAAGAACGCCGACACTCGCGCGCTGAGTAGCCGCCGAGATGGGTAGAGCGCCCATAGAGCGATCTCGGGGCCGTCGATATCCCCCCATAGTACCAGCGTGCCGTCAGCCAAGTCGTGGGCCACCAACGAAATGGGAAGACGTGCTGCACCGACGCCGGCTCGCACCGCATCCCGGACCATGATGAGCATCGACAAGGCGAGGACAGGCTCGATTGCAATTGTTGACCGGCCACCTTGTGTCTTCACGTGCCATGTTTGCCGATCGCCCCCCCAGCGCGCGACGCCAGGAGCGGCGAGTCCACCACTCGCGCGAGGAAGGTCAGGGCTCGCCACTACGACCAGGCGGTCGCGGAGAAACGCCCGTCCAACCAGGCTTTCGTCGGGATCTGGATTGACTCGAATTACCAGATCGTAGCCTTCCTCGATCATGTCAACAGGCCGATCCTCAGTCGTAACCTCCAGCCTCACCTCCGGATATTTAAGGGCAAACCCCGCAGCAATCCTCCCCATTGCGGTCTGAGAAAAAAGCAAAGGTGCGCTAATCCGTAATCTGCCCTTGGGTCTCTGACCGCCCGAGGCAATCGCCGAAGCTGTCTCGTCCAGTTCGGCAAGCAGCGCCCCTGTCCGCTCGAAGAGCGCCCGTCCTTCTTCGGTGAGCTTCAGGCTACGCGCACCCCGTTCAAACAGGCGCAGATCAAGGCTGCTTTCCAATTCTCCAACGCGCCGGGACAGGGTCGCCTTAGGCCGGCCGGTGGCCCTTGCCGCTTTGCCGAAACCACCGTGGCGGGCAACGAGATTAAAATCGGCGAGGGCAAGAAGATCCATGTATGTTCCACCAGCGAGACGGTGCGTCTAAAATTTCAGCCTGTTGGACGCTCAGTGAGCCACACATATTAGCCGTGTCAAGCAACCCAACAGGAGAAATTTCATGACCATTCTCGTTACCGGGGCCACAGGCAATATTGGCCGCCAAGTCGTCGAACACCTCGTCAAGCGCGGCGCTGATGTACGTGCTCTCGTCCGCGATCCGTCGAAAGCCAACTTCCCGGCAGGCGTATCCGTCGTGCAAGGCGACTTTCTCGATGTCGATTCGCTGCGCAAAGCCATGTCTGGAGTTTCCACTCTGTTCCTTTTGAACGCCGTAGTTCCGGACGAATTCACCCAAGCTTTGGTCGCGCTGAACGTCGCCCGATCGGCCGGTATCGAGCGGATCGTATATCTGTCGGTGATCCACGCTGACGGCTACGTGAACGTGCCCCATTTCGCTGGCAAGTTCGGCGTCGAGCGAATGATCGAGCAGATGGACTTCAAGGCTACGATCTTGCGCCCAGCTTACTTCATCCAGAACGATCTGATGATCAAAGACGTCATCACCGGCTATGGCACCTACACAATGCCGATCGGCGACAAGGGTCTCGCCATGATCGACGTCCGTGATATCGCCGAGATCGCCGCCCTTGAGCTGCTGCGCCGTGAACAGGCCGCAGAGCCGCTTGCGATCGACTGGATCAACCTCGTCGGTCCAGAGACACTGACTGGGGCGGATATCGCCGCCATCTGGTCAGACGTGCTCGCCCGCCCGATCAACTACGGCGGCGACAATACCGAGGATTTTGAGCAAAATCTCAAGCAGTTCGTGCCCGCCTGGATGGCCTACGACATGCGTCTGATGGGCGAGCGCTTCTTCACCGACGGGATGCTGCCTGGGGCCGGCGACGTCGAGCGCCTGACTGCCCTGCTCGGACGTCCACTGCGCCCATATCGAGCCTTCGCCTCGGAAACCGCTGCCTCCGCCTGACGGAAGCGCAGCCCCTGTCTGATCACAAGGACTGTCATCATGATTTATTCAACTGCCACAGTTCCGGTGAACCGGGAAGGCGAAGTCCCATTGACGCGCGCTCAAGTGTGGAAGGGTCTCGAGCTGAAAGCACGCGACGCCCGCTTGTTCCTTGTCACGGGTCTCTGCACCCGTTGCGACGTTGCGGAGGAAAGCGCTACCCACTTCGTGCGGGAGGCCACGATCGGTGGCCACGACCTGCGCGAAATCGTCACGCTCGAGCCGGAAAGCAAGGTCACCTTCTTCCAGGCATCCGGTCCGCGCGAGGGAGCGATTGTCAACGAACTGTTCGAAGATGGAGAAGGCGCACTGCAGCTTCGCTTCTACTGGTACATTGGCCTGCGCGGCAAAGAGCCAAACGGTCGCGAGGAGCAGGCCGAGCAGGCTCAGTTCGCCAGCGAAAACGGCTACAAGGCCGCCCTGCTGTCGACGCTGAAGCGGACCCGCGAACTGCTCGCAGCGGGAAAGCTCTAATCATCGCCAGAAACACAAGCAACAGGGCGGCTCTCAAGGAGGCGCCCTGCCTTCGCGGGAACAAATGATGCTACGTCCGTCGCCGACGCGTTCAGCCGCCTCTAACGGTATCGAACCGACCATCGCTCAGCGGCGACGACGGTCATGAAGAACCCGATCGACAACAGCGATGAGAGCACGATGGCGGCGTAGAGCCGGTCGGACTGGTAGTTGAAGGTCGCCTGGATGATCAGCGCGCCGAGACCTTTGTCGGAACCGATCCACTCGCCGACGATCGCGCCGATCACCGCGGTTGCCGAGGCGATCCGCAGCGAAGCGAAAAGCATTGGCAGCGCGCGCGGCAGGCGCAGGCGCCAGAATACTTCCCAGCGCGTCGCCGACAGCACGCGGAACAGCTCGTGCTCGCTGGGGCTCGCCGATTCCAGACCCCGGATCATGTTGATGAGCGTTGGGAAGAAACAGATCACCGCCGCGATCACGATTTTGGGCAGCATGCCAAGGCCGAAGATCAGGATGACGACCGGGGCCAGCGCAAGGACCGGGATCGTATTGAAGAACAGCACGACCGGAAAGTAGGCAGCCTGCAGCGTACGGCTGTGCACGAAGACGACCGCCAGCAGCATTGCGGCGAGGTTGCCGAGCACGAAGCCGGAGAGCGCCTCGATGGCCGTCGGCCAGAGGTTCGACAGGAGAAGCGATCCGCTCCTGGCAAACACGCCTGCGATCGCGGTCGGCGTCGGAACGATGTATGCGGGCACGCCGGCAAGCGGTAGCAGGACCTGCCATGCGAGAATGAGCGAGCCGGCGCCGAAGATCGGCAGCGCAGCCTGTGCGAACGGCGAAAGCGGGCCTTTTTTCACGAGGCCGCTCCAAGGGCGGAGCGCATCCTGGCCATTGCCGCGACGATCGCCGGATCCTCGCGCGAGCATCTGTTGTCCGGCCACTTCAGCGGACGAAGGTCGTGGTCGGCGACGATCCGGCCGGGATGGGCGGCAAGCACGATCACACGCTGTCCGAGATAGACCGCTTCGGCAATGGAATGCGTGACGAACAGCACGGTCGTTCCGGTCCGCCGCCAAAGATTCAGCAGTTCGTCGTTGAGGCGATCGCGGGTGATCTCGTCAAGTGCGCCAAAGGGTTCATCCATCAGAAGCAGACGTGGCTCGCCAAGCAGCGCCCGGGCGATCGCCAGCCTTTGGCGCTGTCCGCCGGAAAGCTGATGCGGCAGGCGCTCACTGAGGGCCGACAGGCCGACGAGTTCGAGCAGCTCGTCGGCCCGGTCGTCTATCATGCGCGACAGGCTGCGGCGGCCGACCTGGATCGGCAGCCGAACATTCTCGCGCGCCGTGCGCCACGGCAAAAGGGTCGAGTCCTGGAAAACAAAACCTACGCCGCGGCCGGAGCGCACCGCCGACGGCGTTTCGCCCATCACGCGTATCGTGCCCGCGAGCGGCGCCAGAAGATCGGCGACAACCCGCAGAAACGTCGACTTTCCGCACCCCGAAGGCCCGAGGATCGACAGGAACGTCCCGGCCTCGACTGTCAGTTCGAGGCCGGAGATCACCGTCACGGGCGAGCGCCGGCCGGGATAGCCGACGTCGAGCCCGGAGGTTTCGATGGCCGGCGCGGCCATCAAGAGGCGGGCGCGCCGAGCTTCGGCCGTTCAGCCGCAGTGAGTTCGAGAAGCTTCGTCGTATAGACGTCCTCGGCCTTCGGCCTGCCGTTCGGGTATTGGCCAATCTGGTCAAGCAGCGCGATCTGGCTCTCGATCGAGGCAGGATCGAAGGTGCCCCATCCATCCTTTTTCGTGTTGTCGTCGAACGACAGTTTCAGCACCAGGGGGATCGTCTTCTTTTCCCAGCCCGCGTCGATCTCGGGATAGGCCGCGACAAGCTTGTCGACCGCCTGCTCGGGATTGGCGTGGACCCAGCCCCATCCTTTGGCCACCGCGCCGATGAATTTCGCCAGGGTCGCGGAATTGGATTCGATGGCGCTGTCGGTCGCGAAATAGACATTGGCATAGGACGCCAGGCCGAGCTCCGACAACAGCAGATCGATGCGATCGTCACCGACGACGCTGAGCGCCTGCGTGTTGGTGATCCAGCCGCCGATCGCATCGACGTCGCCACGAACCAGCGGCGCCTTGTCGAACCCGACATTGACGATGGTGACCTCGGAAGGGTCGATCTTGTTCTTCGCGAGCATCGCGTCGATGGCGAAGCGCGCGGTCGGCTGCGTGCCGATCCGCATCCCCTTCAGATCCGCCACCGACCGGATCGGCTTCTCCGGTTTCGACGTCAGCGCATAGGGCCCGGTGCGATAGCCGCAGGCGATTATCCTCACCGGAACGCCGCTCGCCCGCGCGGCATAGAGTTGAGGCGATTCGGAGAATTGGCCGAGCTGAGCGGCACCGGACACCACTGGCGGCACGGTGGCGGCGTTCGGCCCGCCGGGGCTGAACTCCACTTCAAGCCCAGCTTCGCTGAAGTAGCCATTGGCGACGGCTGCGACGTCGCCGATCTGGCCGTTCGACATCAGCCAGTCATACTGGACGACGAGCTTGGCGGCTGCCGAGGCGCTGGCGCCGAACAGCTGAAGTCCCGGCCCGAAAGCCGCCAGGCCGGCGGCGCCGGCCTTCAGGATCGATCTGCGATTCCACTGCGATGCGTTCCCACTCATCTTCTTGCTCCTTTGTTGGACTGCTTGCATGCGGCGCGGCCCTTTCTTGCGAGGCCGTCGCGATCCAATCACACTTGCGTGTCGTGATAGTCGCCCGGTCCCGCGCCGGTCCAGGCATAGAGTTCCCACAGCGTCCCGTCCGGATCGTGGAAGTAGGCGCAACGCGCGTTCCAGACATAGTCGCCGGGCGGCCCGACGAACGGCACGCCCTTGTCCGACAGTTCGGCGTAGAGCCGGTCGACCTCGCCGGCGCTTTCGAGTTCCATGGCGACGCACGCCTTGTGCGCCTGCTTCGGTGAGCGGACATTCGAGACGCCGCAGTGGCGATTGATGTGGTCCAACTGCCATGCGGCGAGCGTCACGCGCTCGGAATGAAAATCGACAAAGCCCTCGGCGCGGCGTCTGATCCGGTAGCCAAGCTTCTGCGTGTAGAAGTCGATGGTGCGGTCGATATCCTCTACAAGCAGGCAGATATCGGTGATCGCCTTGGTCTGCCCGAGCGACATGGTCATTTGCCTCGATTGATCGCGGTGAGCTCGACACCTACGCGCGATGCGGCGCCTTCGATGTGCCGGCGCATCGCCTCGCCGGCAGCTTGTGGATCACGCGCGGCGAGCGCGTCGTAAATCCGCACGTGTTCGGCGACGTTGACCTCGACCAGGTCGTGGAGCGGATTGGTGAGGCGGGCATAGTGGATCGACTGGCGGATCTGCTCGCAGACGAAGGAAATGAAGGTGTAGATGTAACTATTGCCGGTCGCCCGGGCGATCGCCCGATGGAAAAGCAGATCGGCCTCGATGCTGCCATCCTCCCAGCGCTCCTCGCCGCCCATGCGGTCCAGCGCAGCCTTGATTGCGTCAAGATCATCGGATGTACAGCGCGCCGCGGCCAGCGTGGCGGACTCGGTCTCCAGGATGCTGCGCAGCTCGAAGAGCTGCTCCATGTTGCGCTGGTCTTTCAGCGCCTCACGGTCGATCCGGATGGCGGTCCGCTGTTCCGGCGCCATGACGAATGCCCCTACGCCCTGACGCGCCTCGATCATGCCATCGGCGCGAAGCTGCGCGATCGCTTCCCTGACAACATTGCGGCTGACGCCGAACTTGTCGGCGAGCTGGCTTTCGGTGGGGAGCCGGGCTCCCGGGATGATGTCGCCGCCCTCGATCTCGCGGCTCAGATGCGAAGCGACGCGATGCGGAAGCGCCTCCACGCTGCCGATGATGGACGAACGCTGCTTCATGCGGCTTTCCCCTACAAATCGCCCGGACCAGGCATGAGACACGCGGGATTGAACAGGCCTGCCGGATCGAAGGCTGCCTTGATCGCGGTATGAAGCTGCCGTTCGCGTTGCGACAGGCCGGCCCAGAACACGTGACTGCGGTTGCGACCGACGCCATGTTCGGCACTGAACGAGCCGCCGAGCGCTCCGACCAGCTCGTAGAGCCGGGCCAAAACCGCCTGCCCCACGGTCCTCGCTTCGCCGGGCTCGCAATCTATCGGAGGCAGCACGTTGAAATGGATGTTGCCGTCGCCCGCATGGCCATAGGTCAGGGATGCCCAGCCAGGCCAGTCGCGCACAATGCACGCGCGTGCTTGCTCGATCAACGTCGGCACCTGGCTGAGGCGAACCGAGAGGTCGGTGCGGACATGAAAGCCGCGCCGCGCCTGCCCCTCGACCAGGCCCTCACGGATGGCCCAGAATGTGGCGGCCTGCGAGCGGCTTTGCGCGACGACGCCGTCCTTGATCAGGCCGGTCTCAAGCGCGCGCGCCAGCATAATTTCAAGAAGGCCGCCCGCATCTATCCCTGGCCCACAGGCGAGTTCGACGATCGCGTGTACCGGACATTCTCGCGTCAACGGCGAGCGCAGATTCGGATCGATGAGATGGACCAGCGGCAGGCACTCCTCGCCGATGACCTCAAACGCGCTGAGAAGGTCGGAGCAGAGATGCCTTGCCATCCGGAACAGCTCGCACGCCTGGCGGAAGCTGCCCAGTCCGACATAGGCGGTCTCGACCTGCGTCGGCCGGGGCGAGAGCCTTACTTCGACGCCGGTGACGACTCCCAGCGTCCCTTCCGAGCCGATCATCAATTGCTTCAGGCTGTAGCCGCGATTGTCCTTGCGCAGCCCGTTCATGCCGTTCCAAAGGGTGCCATCCGGCAGGACCGCCTCAAGCCCGAGCACCAGGTCACGCGTCATGCCGTAGCGCAGCACATTGATGCCGCCGGCATTGGTCGCGACATTGCCGCCGATCGTGCACGATCCCTGTGCGCCAAGCGCGAGCGGGAAGGTCATCTCGGATGCTTCAGCGGCGTCCTTGACGTCCTGCAGCACGGCCCCGGCATCCGCTTGCAGCGTGAAGTCGAGCGGGTCGACGCGGCGTATCCGATTGAGACGCTCGAGCGACAGCACTGCGTAGTCCGAATTGTCTGGAATGGCGCCACCGGCAAGTCCGGTATTTCCACCCTGTACGACGATGGCGATACCGCTCTGCGAGCACCATCTCACAAACGCCTGGACGTCTTCCACCGATCCTGGACGCACGATGAAGCGGGCACTTCCGCACCTGTCGCGGCCCCAATCGATGAGGTAGCGCTCCGCCTGGGGCGACTGGCCGTCTATCAGCGCATCACCCGCCAACTGCGCAGGCAGCTCAGCAATTGCGCCGGAAGCTTCGCGTTGAGAGGGGCGATCCGTGATCATCGGGTCAGATCATACGGTCATCCTACAACTTCGCAAGTCCTATTCTTCTCGATGCTCCAGGGTCCACCTGCCCCGCTAAAAACGGATGCCGGTCTCCTTCGAATAAGGATTGTGTCGAATACATTTCGCTGATTAGCTATCTTGCATAAGTCCGGGACAAGATTGGCAAATGTTGTCCGGGGAGGACCGCGATGCCGGTGCTTGAGGTTCGCCACGTTTCGAAGAATTTCGGGGCCATCCAGGCCCTGAGCGACGTCAGCTTCCAGGTGGAGCGAGGCGAAGTCGTGGGTCTGATGGGGGACAACGGCGCCGGCAAGTCCACCGTGGTCAAGACCGTGGCTGGCAATTTCCCGCCGAGCGACGGCGAAATTGTCGTGGACGGCGAGGTTTGCCATTTCCATAAACCCGTCCAGGCCCGCGCCAAGGGGATCGAAGTCGTCTATCAGGACCTGGCGCTCGCCGACAATCTGACGGCGGCGCAGAACGTCTTCCTCGGCCGCGAGATCAAGAAAGGTTTCTGGCCGATCAGAGTGCTTGACAAGCAGGCGATGATCGACCGCTCGGCAGCGCTGTTCAGGGAACTCAAATCGGAAACCAGGCCGCGCGATCTGGTCAAGAAGATGTCCGGTGGGCAGCGCCAGGCGGTAGCCATTGCGCGAACCCGGCTTTCAAACGCCAAGCTGGTGTTGATGGACGAGCCGACCGCCGCCATCTCGGTGCGCCAGGTGGCGGAAGTGCTCGAATTGATCCGGCGCCTGAAAGCGCAGGGCGTCGGCGTTATGCTGATCAGCCACCGCATGCCTGACGTTTTTGCCGTCGCAGATCGCATCATCGTGCTCAGGCGAGGTTCCAAGGTTGCCGACAAGGACACCGGCAACACATCACCGGAGGAAATCACAGGACTGATAACGGGAGCCATCCGTGGCGAATAGTGTTCAGGAATCGGCCGGGAACGCCGGCCAGCCGGCCATGTCGGACTTCGTCCCGACCAAGGAACAGACAGCTTTCCAACGCGTGATTTCAAGTCAGCCCTTCTGGGTGACGATCGCGCTGATCGCGCTGGTCATCTTGATGACAGCGATGGAGCCTAGCTTCGGCACCTCCGAAAACGTCGCCAATGTGACGCGCAATCTTGCGCCTTTCGGCATCATGGCGCTCGGCATGACGGTCGTCATCATCACCGGTGGCATCGATCTGTCGGTCGGCTCGATCATGGGCCTCGTGGTCATCGTCGCCGGCCTGTTCCTAACCTGGCATTATCCCTGGTACATCGCTTTCGCCATGGGCCTTTTTTCCGGCCTGGCCTGCGGCGCGGTCAACGGATTTTTTGTCGCCTATGTCGGAATGCCGTCCTTTGTCGTCACCCTCGGCATGCTGTCCGTCGCGCGCTCGCTGGCGGTGGTGTTCTCGGCCAACCAGATGCTTTACCAGTTCGGGCCCGATGCTCCGATCGTGAAGGCGATCGGCCAGGCGAAATGGCCCCGGCATGGACCCGAGGACTGGGCGCCGCACTGGATACCGGAACTGTCGTCGCAATTCTGGACCATGGTGGTCCTGGCGCTGATTGTCGGCTTCGTGTTCAATTTCACTGCCTGGGCCCGGCATCTGTTCGCCATCGGCGGCAATGAGGAGGCGGCGCGGCTCACCGGCGTTCCGGTCGACTGGATCAAATTCCAGGCCTACCTTTTCTCGGCCTTCACCGCCTCGATCGCCTCGCTCCTGCTGCTCGGCTACAACGGCTCGGCCATCAATGCGATGGGCCAAGGCTATGAGCTGCGCGTCATTGCGGCGACAGTGATTGGCGGCGCCAGCCTGATGGGCGGCGCCGGCACGGCTTTCGGTGCCGTCATCGGTTCGGCGTTCCTCGAAGTGATCAGGAATGCGCTGCTGATGGCCGGCATCGATTCAAACTGGCAGGGTGCCTTCGTCGGCGCCTTCATCGTTCTTGCGGTTCTTTTGGGCATGCAAACCGGCGGCAAATCGATCCTCGCCGCGTCGCTGGCAGTCCTGATGCCCAAAAAAAGCCGCTAGAAACCCGCCGGCGGGAGGCCTGCGGGACATCACACCAAGGAGGAGAACTTCACATGAAGAAACATCTGCTGACGGCGGCTGTCGCGCTTGGCGCCATGGTGCTCGCCGTTTCCGGTGCCGAGGCGAAATACACCTTCGCCCTGGTGCCGAAGAATATGAACAATCCTTTCTTCGACCAGGCACGCGACGGCTGCAAGAAGGCCGAAGCCGAATCGAATGGTGCCCTGGAGTGCATGTATATCGGCCCCGGCGAGCATGGCGGCGGCGACGAGCAGGTACAGATCGTGCAGGACCTCGTGGCCAAGAGGGTGGACGGTATCGCCGTGTCGCCATCGAACGCTGCGGCGATGGCGGTTGCGCTGCAGGCCGCCAAGGACGCGGGCATTCCGGTCCTCACCTGGGACTCGGATCTGCTGCCCGAGAACAAGGACCTGCGCGTCGCCTATATCGGCACGCACAATTATGAGATCGGCACGAACCTCGCCAAGCTCGCCATGCAGATCAAGCCCAAGGGCGGCACGATCTGCATCCAGTCGGGCGGCGCGGCGGCGGCCAACCACAATGAGCGCATGCAGGGCATTCGCGACACGCTTTCGGGGACCAAATCGGCTGCCTCACCCGGCGACCGCCTGACCGGACAGAACGGCTGGACCGAAATCGAGGGCTGCCCACTCTACACCGACGACGACTTCCCGCGCTCGGTGCAGCAGTTCGAGGACATCATGGCGAAAAACCCGAACCTCGATGCGTTCATCCCAACCGGCGGCTTCCCGCAGTTCATCCCCGATGCCAACCGCGCCGCGGTCGCGCCGTACAAGGACAAGATCGCCTCGAAGGCCCTGGCCCTGGTCGTCGCCGATACGCTTCCCGTACAGATCGACCAGATGAAGGAAGGGTTCTCGCTCGGCCAGGTCGGCCAGCGGCCGTTCGAAATGGGCTACAAGACGATGATGGCGCTGAAGGACATGAAGGACGGCAAGGCTTCGCCGGCCGACCCGACCTATACCGGCCTTGACATTTGCACGCCGGAGACAGCGGATACCTGCATCGCTAAATAGCGCTCCAAATAGCCTCATTGGGCGGGAGGAAACTCCCGCCCTTTTCATAGCCCGCCCTTTTCTTGGGGGATATCAATGTCGGAATTGTTCTCGCTCAACGGCCGTGTCGCGCTGGTCACCGGTGCTTCGCGTGGCCTCGGCTTCGCCATGGCCAAGGCACTTGCGGAAAACGGCGCGACGGTGATCGTCAATGCCCGCGATCCGGCCGCGCTGTCCGCGGCGGCCGAAAGGATCGGTGCCGAAGCCCAGCCGTTCGATGTCACCGACGCGGCGATCTCGAGGGCGTCGCTCGAAGGGATCGTCGAACGCCACGGCCGCCTCGATATTCTGGTCAACAACGCCGGCATCCAGCATCGAAGTCAGTTGGTCGAATGGCAGGACGAGGATTTCGACCATGTGATTGCCGTCAATCTTTCGGCTTGCTTCCGCATGATGCGCGACGCGGTGCGCCTGATGCTGCCAAACAAGTTCGGGCGCATAATAAACACTGGATCGGTTGCAGCGATCCTTGGCCGTCCCACCATTCACGCCTATGTGGCGGCAAAGGCGGGCCTGCACGGGCTGACACGCTCGACCGCCGCTGAACTGGGCCGTCACGGCATCACCGTCAACGCGATCGCCCCCGGCTATTTCGCTACCGAGCTCAACACCGCACTTATGAGCGACGAGGCCTTCACCAAATGGGTCGAGGCACGAACCCCGGCGGGCCGCTGGGCCCAGCCTGAGGAACTCGGCGGAGCCGTGGTGTTTCTCGCCTCAGACGCTGCCGCCTACGTCAACGGCCATGTGCTGGCCGTCGACGGTGGGCTGTCGGTTTCCCTCTGACCGGCGACGTGCCTTTCAGGAATAAATTTCAGCCGGGCAGCGCTGCGAAATCTGCGAAGACCGGCTGAGTTAGCCAATTCCAAAGACCAGGCTCACGCGCCCATCTGTGAGCTGCTGAACCTTCCGCAGTTCAAGCCCACGACGATTTTGCGTTGCTCCAAACAGCGCCTTCCCTTCGCCGACGAGCAGTGGATAGAGGATAAGCCGCAGTTCATCCACCAGCCCGGCATCGATGAGGCTCGCGGTCATTCGCGCACCGCCCATGAGATAGATATCCTTGCCCGGCTGCTGCTTGAGGCCAGCGATGTCTTCGAGGCTCCGCACGACGCGCGTCTTTGGCCAGGCCGCCGAAGTCATCGTGTTCGACAGCACATAATGCGGGGTATGTTCGGCAAAGCGGGCCCATTCGAGCTCCTCCGGCGTCGGCAATTTGCCGGTCATCGGCAACGGCTTGTCCGGCTCATTCTGGATCGCGCTCCAGTAGCGCTCGTAGCCGGCGTACATGATGCTCCCGAGCAGGCAGGCATCGATTTGCGGCATCAGCCCATACTCCTCCGACCACGCGTCGACCCATTCCGCGTAACCCTCGGGTCCCTCCATCTTGCTGTCGACGGAAATCTTCATTCCGGCGATCAATTTGCGCATGACTTCCTCCATCAGGCTTGCCCAATGCAAGCACGTTTCATCGTTTCATCGTTGCTGGTGTGCGAGCCTCCACGGGCGAATGCCGGTGGAGGCTGGGCGGTGACTTCAGCCGACGCGGTCGTGTCAGGCCGGCAGGCGGCGGTCGTATTCTGCCCGCAGGCGGCTCCAGCCATCCCAGAACGAGGTCGGCGTCTTTCCGGCGAGGCGGGCGGCCAGCATGTCGAGGTGCATGTGCCAGCCGGCGGTGACGTTGAGCTGGATTGCGCGTTCCGGCAGCCGGCGATGGATGACGGTGAGCAGCACATCATTGCCCTTCGGCTCCAGCAAGAAGGAAACCCCGCCGGTGTTTCCCCAGGTAATGGCGAGCTTGCAAGGTTGATCGAGCTCGGTGATCCGGCCCTCCATCCGATGCTCTTCGGGAAAGCCCGCGGGGCGCTGGCCGGGCGGATCGGTCAGTTCGTCGTTACGCCAGATCAACTCGAACGACGTGCCGGCCTTCATTTCCATCTGGCCAGCAGCCATCCACTGCCGGCGCAGGTCGCTCTCGGTGAGATAGGCCCAGACCCGCTCGATCGGGCCGGGCAAAAGCCGCTGGATGGTGAACGTCGCGGGCTCGGTCAGCTCGCCATAGGCTTCGATGGTTTTCATCTGGTTCATTGGTCGTCTCCTTCTTTTGAGGCGGGCGATTTCCTGGAATCATCCTGGGCCCAGGAATCACCCGGGGCTTTGCGTGCGTCCTGCTCGCGAAGCAGACGCTCGAGGACGTCGAGACGGTTGGTCCAGAAGCGCTCGTAGAAGCCGAGCCATTGGTGGGCGCTGGCCAGCGGTCCGGGTTCGAGGCGGCACAGATGTGTGCGGCCCCTCACCTCGCGACGAATAAGCCCTGCATTCTCCAGCGTCTTGATGTGCTTGGAGGCGGCCGCCAACGACATGGCGAAGGGTTCCGCCAACTGGCTCACCGTTCGCTCGCCGCCGGCGAGGTCGCGAAGCATGTGCCGGCGGGTGGCGTCGCCAAGCGCGTGAAAAACCGCGTCGATCTGGGGTGTCTCTAATTCAACCATGTAGTTGAATATGGAGGCACGCTTTCGAATTGTCAACCGATTGGTTGAATGATCTTGGAAGGGAGTTCCACAGGCGGTCTGCGGCGATCGAAGACATTCGGCAAGTGCAAGGGCCGCGGACATGGTCACCGCGGCGGAAGCGGGACCTTCACTTGCCTTCGAAGAAAGTATGAATCGAGACTTCCAGCTTTTCGATGAGTTGAGGGTTATGGCAGCTTCCAGCCCAGATCAGGGCGTTCAGTCTCATATCCTTGTTGAGAAAGTTCATTTTCCGGGAATCAAGCAGGTATCCCGCGACCTCGTAGTGCCGTCCCTTGATAGCCTCGATAAGCGCGTTGTTTCTTCCGGTCTTGTCAGTAAGATTCACGTCGGCGCCATTCTCGACAAGCAACTTAACGACATCCAGATGCCCGTTCTTTGCTGCTTCAATAAGGGCCGTTCTGCCGTAGTAGTCGGCTCTTGCATTAATCTCTATTTCGGGATGTTTCACGAGGGCTAAAATAGAGGAGTAGTGGCCCTTGGCCGAAGCAAGGCTCAAAGGCGTGCTCTTCCATTTGTTTCTGGAATTCACATCGATTGCTGGGTGTTCGATCAACGCCTCGACCGCCGCGGTGCGGGCATTGAGGGCTGCGAGATGAAGGGCTGACCAGCCGCCGCCGTCCGCCTCGTTGATATTGGCGCCGGCCGCCAATTCCGCTCGAACGGCCCCCGCATCGCCGCTTTCTGCCGCGATCAGCAGATTCGACCAACCTCTCGCCCCTTCGACTTCCAAGCTCTCGGTCAATGCAGTCGCCTCCCCGAACGCTCCCTGCAGGATACCATTGTTCCGGTTCGGCCGACATCCACCGAATGACCGGCTTCCATCGAAAAGCCTTTCTCATTCGACGGTGTCCGCAAATACAATCCGAGAGGGGAAGAAGGAGAAGATAGCGAACCTGAGCTTGAGCGAGAGGCATGATGCCTTTGAGTGCCTGACCTAAGAGCGCAACTGCGTCCGACTGACTTCACTCGCAAGCAGAGTGGCGAGGACGCCGAAGTCGGACTGGCTGGTTGGTAATCGGCATGGAAGTTCGACCGGCTCGAACGTGAAGCCAGGCCTCTGATCAAAGCGGAACTGGCCGATATCCTCCGGCAGCGGAGGCCGATAAAGACGAACAGGAAGCGCGCACTCTATCGAGAAACAAAGGGATCATGCAGTCCTTCAGTGCATTCGTCGTCAACAATGTCCGCTGGCTCGCGGGCGCCTTTTTGCTGACCCTCGTCTCGTCTTTCGGGCAGACCTTCTTCATCGCCTTGTCGAACGGCGATATCCGCGAGACGTTCGGGTTGAGTCACGGCGAGTTCGGCGGGCTCTACATGCTGGCAACGCTGCTTAGCGCGGCGACCCTGCCGTTCCTGGGGCGGCCGCTGGACCGGTATTCGACAGTGACCATGGCGATCGCGACGATGCTCATGCTTGCCTGCGCCAGCATTGCGATGGGGTTCGCCGGGTCGCTGCCAACGCTGCTCCTTGCGCTCTACCTGCTGCGCCTTTTTGGCCAGGGCATGATGACCCAGACCGCTCTGACGGCAACAGGCCGCTGGTTCGCCGCGAACCGGGGCCGCGCCGTCTCGGTCGTCACGCTTGGCTTTCATGTCGGCGGCGCTCTGCTGCCTTTCCTGTTCGTCCTCGTGGCTGGCATCGTCGGCTGGCGGGGAAGCTGGTTCGTCTGCGCAGCCTTCATCCTGGTCGTGGCCTTGCCTCTGGTTTGTGCGCTGGTCCGGAAGGAACGCAATCCGCAGAGCGAGGCCCAGCCGAGGGCGCAACGCGCAGTGAAGCACTGGACGCGGGCGGAAGTCCTGCGCGATCCGACCTTCTACGCCATCTGCCTGGGGGTCCTGGCTCCCGCCTTCGTCGGCACGACTATCTTCTTTCACCAGGTCTATCTAACCGAGCTCCGGGGCTGGCCGCTGCAACTCTTCGCCGGCGGCTTTGCCGTCCTGTCCGCCACGACGATGGGTTTTGCGCTTCTGGCCGGGTGGCTGATCGACCGCTTCTCGGCGGTCCAGCTGCTGCCTCTATTCCTTTTGCCGCTGGCGCTGGCATGCTTCGCGGCTGCCTATCTGACGGCGCCTTTCGCCATCTTCGTCTTCATGGCGCTGCTTGGCATCAGCTACGGCTTCTCCTCGACCCTGGAGGGCGCCATGTGGCCGGAGATCTACGGCACCGCGCATCTCGGCGCGATCCGCTCGGTTGTGGTAGCCGTGATGGTTCTGGCCTCGGCGATGGGCCCCGGCATCACCGGATACCTGATCGACGCCGGCGTCGACTACGCGCTGCAACTGGCCTTGATGGGCGTCTACAGCCTGGCCGCCGCCTTGCTGATGTGGCGGGTATCGCGGAAGCTGACGCGGGGCCTGTCTCGCGGCTGGAATCTTTCCAGCTCCTGATCGGTCCTGAAATCGTCGACACCAACATTTATGTCGCTACTTGCGGAATGAAGTGCTGGTCCGCGTCAGGCTGCCAATCGGAAAGGTGAGATGCGAATTGGACGTCGGCGATTTCTTGTCCTGTCGCTCGGAGCGGCTGCCTTCGGCACAGCCCAAGCCTCCGGGCCACTCTGGGCAGCCCTGCGATCTGGAGAAGCCATTGCGCTGCTGCGCCATGCCGCGGCCCCAGGCTCCGGCGATCCACCTGGCTTCAGGCTCGGTGACTGCAGCACCCAGCGGAATCTGTCGGAACAAGGTCGTGCGCAGGCCCGCGCGATCGGCGACCGGTTCCGTGCGAATGGCATCTCGTCGGCAGCCGTCTATTCGAGCCAGTGGTGTCGCTGCCTCGATACCGCTCGCCTGCTCGGGATCGGCGACGTCGTGCCTCTTGAGCTGCTCAATTCGGTCTTTGGCGACAGTTCGGCCGCAGAAGTGCGCACCGCTGCCCTTCTGGCCTGGCTCCGCGGGCAGCGTTTCGGCGGACCTGTGGTGCTTGTCACGCATCAGGTCAACATCACCGGCTTGACCGGCGAGGTGCCGGAGAGCGGCGAAATGATCATCGTCCGTATTCACCAAGCTGACCCCGTGCAGGTCATCGGGCAGGTTGCCACGCCGGCTTGAGCATGATGGCCTTCGACCCCATCTCGTGCAGCATCGCTTCAGTCGTGGAACAACGACATGCGAGGAGAGATCGAAGGGAGTGATGGCATGGCTATCGATTTCAACCACACAATACTGCCGGCCCGCGACAGCGAGGCGTCGGCAAAGTTCCTGGCGGAAATGCTTGGCCTTTCCGCCCCGAGGCGCTGGGGGCCTTTCCAGATGGTCACCACCGAAAACGGTGCCAACCTCGACTACATGGATACCTCAGGCGAAATCAGGCCGCAGCATTACGCCTTCCTGGTCAGCGAAGCCGAGTTCGACGAGATCTTCGCCAGGATTCGTGAACGGGACCTGCCGTACTGGGCTGATCCTGGCCGGACGCAGCTGGGCGCGATCAATCGCCACGACGGCGGCCGCGGGGTTTATTTCGAGGACCCCAACGGTCATCTACTCGAGATCATTACCCGTCAGTACGGCAGCGGCGGATGGAACCCGTGATCGCTCGGTGGCGTAGCCAGGCGGCGGACGTCTGCGAGCCTTGTCACGGTGTTCTGCCGCAGCCAGCCGATCAGTCTGCTGAAATCGCGTCCAAAACTCGTCGCGGTCGTGACCCGCTCGGTCGAAGCGGTCACCGTGTGCCAGGCAGGTGCTGTGGAAGGCTTCCAGTGCGCGCTCGACATCGACACCGGCGTGCACCGATGATGCCGGATAAAGGGCGGCGAATAACGTCAGCAGGAAGCGAGGCGACATTTCACGCTCCGAGCCAGCTCAAAACGGTCGACACCTTTCAAACGCTTTGCCGCCGCGATCGATCCCTCCTGGCTAAACGCCCCAAACCGACAAGGCTGGCCTCACCGCTCCTCTGGGGGCTTCAAGTGCCGGAACTGCAGCAGCAGCAGCAGGTCATAAATGATCTTCAATGCACCGCAGATGAGGAGGGGCCAAGCTCGGAAAGAGGCAGCAAGCAGAGCGCCCGCCAGCGCCGGACTGGCTGCCGCGGCCAGACTGCGCGGGACAGATGTGAAGCTCGCGGCCGCCGCCCGCTCCGCTTCCGTGACAACGGCCATGACGTAAGATGAGCGCGTCGGGACGTCCATCTGCGAAAGCGCAGCGCGGACCAGCAGCAGGGCCAGTGTCAGAGGTAGCGTCGGCGCAAGCGCCGCCAGCATCAGGGCGATGCTGGACGGAATGTGTGTGAACACCATCGTGTTGATGAGTCCGATGTGCCGGGACAGCCAAGCTGCAACGGGGAATGAGAACGCCGAAAGCACGCCGGACCAGAAGAAGAAAAATCCCGCTTCCGAAAGCGACAGGTCGAATTTTTCGAACAGCCATAGGGCAAGCAGCGACTGGACGACAAAGCCGCCGGCGAAAGCATCAAGGCTAAAAAGAGCCGCAAGCTTGAGAACGATATTGCGCGAGGGGCCGAGCGCGGACGCGGTACCTGTGTCCGAGGTGGGACGGCGCTGCGGGATCCGCGCGTAGAAGAGGCCGCCGAGCAGGCCGAGCAACGCGTAGAGCACGAACATGGCCTTGATGCCGGTGAGTTGGTCGAGGCCGGATGGAGCAACAAGATCAGGGGTCGCCGAAGCGAGTGCGCCAACGGCGCCTGCAAGCGCGCCCACCAAGCTGTAACGCGCGAACATCTTGGTCCGGGCTGCATCAGTGACTTCGCGTGTGAGCACGGCATGCTCTAATGGCACGAACACGCTGACGCTGCCGGCCGACGGGTTGATGGTGCCTGCGAACGCGATCACCAAAAGCAGCGCGTAGTCATGAACCAGGGCAAAGGCCACACCCGTGGCGACCATCAGACTGGTGGCGGCAAGCAGGAGACGGCGGTGATCGTGTCGGGCACCAAGGACTCCGACGGCGATGGTCAAGAGCGCTGAACCGAGTAGCGATGCGGTCGCGATGATGCCGACCTGCAGAGGCGTGAAACCCAATGCGAGCAGGTAGACTGGCAACAGAACGGCCACGAACCCATCGCCCATATCGCGCAGGGCTCGGGCCGCAAAAAGAAAGGTCGTCGGGTGGATCCGCTGCACTGGCCTAGCCTACTCTCATGACCTGCGTCGGCGTCACCGCGCTCGGCAGCGACGCTCGGCAAGGTGGAAAGATCATGACGGAGTCGCGTTAGATATTCCAGCGAGGCGAGTATCGGTTTTGTTGGACTGGAACAGAGAGAACCTGTTCCGGGTAGATTGACGGGCGTTTGAGGTACGGATGGATGGATGAAGGATCTTGTTAGGGCCCGTGAGCTCGCGCGCTCACTTCATCGAACGGCCGATGCCGAGCGCGTCCGTTTCGCGTGGGCACCTTCTCGCTCGCTCCACGCCTGCGAAATCCGCGGCGAAAATGGTATCGGACCGATTGGTGCTCCAATATGGACATGTAGAGTTGTTGTCTTCGAGCGTTCCGTGAGAAATGGCATCCAGGCAATGACAGACTGCCAGAGGGGGGGAATAAATGCGTCGCATCGCTCGGATCTCGCTTGCCATCATCCTTTCGCTGGCCGTCGCAATCCTGACTGCCTGGGCCGGACTTGCCATGTGGTATCGTCTGCCTGTGGCTGAGCTTGGACGGGCTCTGGCCGGCGTCCTGTTCATCTTGTTCGGCCTCGCCACTATCATCGCCCTCTTCAGCCGGTTTCGCATCAGGGCGCTTGTCCTGTTTGCAGCTGCGTTAGCTGTGGTTCTGGTTTGGTGGAGCACCATCAGGCCTTTCGATCACGCGGACTGGGCGCGCGACGTCGCCCGTCAGGTAACCGGCACACGCGACGGAAACCTGTTGACGCTGACTGATGTGCGCGACTTCGAGTGGCGTAGCGCTACTGATTTCACCGAACGCTGGACAACGCGGACCTACGATCTCTCCAACGTTCAGACGGTCGACCTCTTCATGTCTTATTGGTCCGGGACCAAAATCGCCCATGTCATCATAAGCTTCGGCTTTGCAGGAGGTGACTATCTTGCCTGGTCGATTGAGGTGCGGCGCCATGGAGGCGGCAAGTTTTCACCCGTGGCAGACCTGTTCAAGAGCAATCCCCTGGTCATTATTGCGGCTGACGAGCGAGACGTCGTCGGCGTCAGGTCAAACGTTCGCGGAGAGGATGTCCAAATCTATCGGCTAAAAGTATCACCGGAAGCGGCCCGGGCGCTCTTGCTGGAATACGTCTTGGACGCAAATGCACTTTCCACGACTCCAGAATTCTATAATTCCATCACGACGAACTGCACGACCACGATCGTCAAGATGATGCGAGCTGTCGGTGACGTGGTCCCCCTTGACTGGCGCCTCATCGTTAACGGCTATCTTCCCGAGTATGCGTATGCACGGGGTGCGCTCGATGTCAGCTTGCCGATGTCGGTTTTGAGGGAGGCAGCCCACATCGACGGCCGTGCGCGGGAGTCAGGCCTTTCGCCTGATTTTTCGAGATCGATCCGGATTGGCGTGCCATCCACCGGTCCAATGTATTGATCTCTGGAATCGTGTTTGGAAACGCTGGGCCGTTCGAACCGGACCTCATCCCGGCTTCACGGCGCACTTCTACTTCTCCACCTGTCGACTCGCATTGGCGGACGCCGCGCCTAGATAAGCACTGCGCCGGGGCGGAGCGATGCAGAAGGACCTGAGCATGCCTGAACAAATTACCCTGACTAAAGTTGAGCAGATCACATTGAATGATGGCTCAGCCATTCCCCAGATCGGCCTTGGCGTTTGGCAGGTCGATCCAGCCATTACGGCCCAAGTCGTGAGTTGGGGAATCGAGGCCGGCTACAGATTGATCGACACCGCCGAAGGCTACCAGAACGAGGAAGGCGTTGGGCAGGCGATCCGCACGGCTGGCGTACCGAGGAGCGAACTGTTCATCACCTCGAAACTGCGCAACGGCGCGCATCAGCGTGACGCCGCCCTGCGGGCTTTCGACGAGACGATGAACAAGCTCGGCATCGAGCAGATCGACCTGTTCCTGATCCACTGGCCAGTGCCCAGCCAGGGCAAATATGTCGAGGCGTGGAAGACGCTGATCGAACTCAGGCAATCCGGCCGGACCAAGTCGATTGGCGTTTCGAATTTCAACCACGACCATCTGGAGCGGATCATCGGCGAAACTGGTGTCACACCCTCAGTCAACCAGATCGAACTCCATCCCCGGTTTCAACAGCGCCAGACCAGAGAATTTCACAGCACGCACAACATCCGCATCGAAAGCTGGAGCCCGCTGGGCAGCGGCCTGCTGTTGAGCGACCCGACCCTCGAAAAGATCGCCGGAAAACACCGCAAGTCCGTGGCGCAGGTGATCATCCGCTGGCATCTTCATGAAGGGCTGATCGTCATTCCAAAGTCGATCCACCAGGACCGGATTGCCGCCAATTTCGACGTCTTCGATTTCGAGCTGGATTCAAAGGACCTCGAGCTCATTCGAGGTATGGATTCATCAAACGGCCGTACGGGCGCGAACCCGGCCACGGCTGCGTTCCTGTTCTGACGAGCGACGGACATCGGTCAGATCAGCGAAGGCGGATGGCGTGAGGGCAGCGGCCGCTTGGCGACGGCCGGCTGCCCGATGCCGAACCTGCACGCCGCGATTTGTTGTCGGCCAATGTCAGACAGCCAGTTTACTGACGGAAAAAAGCTGCAGGCCACCGGGCAGCCCGCTCGCTTCCAGTTCGCCATGCCCTTCGAATGTCAGGCCGGAGCCGACTACCAGATCGCGCACCGTCCGCGACGCGATGATCTCGCCCGGCCGCGCGTGATCGAGCAGCCGCGATGACAGCTCGATCGCAACGCCAGTGAAGTCATCGCCGCGCACTTGGCATTCGCCGGTATGGACTGCCGAGCGGACATCGAGACCGGAATGCCTCAGGCGATGACGGATCGCGATCGCGCACTGGATCGACCGCGTCGGCCGTTGGAACACGGCGAAAAATCCGCTTGCGGAGCGCCTGATCTGTCTGCCTTCGGCAGCGAGCAGTTCGCCGCGGATCTCTTCGGCGTATCGCTCGATCAGATCTGCGCCAACACCAGAAGGGGGGCCGGCTATCTCCAGGGACAGCACCGACACCAGAACCCCTTCGCCCGCTGCCGGCAAGGTGCCGGTGACGAAGGTCTGGATCTCGTCGACCAGGCGATCGGAATTCTCGCCCCAGATTACGTGATCACGGCCGGCAAGCTCGATGTATTTGGCGCCTTCGATATGCGTTGCCAGGTAGCGCCCCTCTTCCGGTTTTACCCAGCGGTCGCCCGCCGTCTGCACGATCAGTGTCGGGACGTGAATGGCTGGGAGAAGGGCGCGAACATCGATTTCGGTGCCCCAGCGCCACAGCGCGATCGCGTCGGCTGGCGAGGCTGAACTCCTGAGGTAAGCGGCGAACCATTCTCTTTCGAACGCGTCGTTCATCAGGCTGGGTGCCGCATTGCTCATATCCGCCGGCTCCCCCACTGTCGCTCGATGGCGGCCAGGTCTTCTTCCACCTGCTCGCTTGTCCTTGCCCAGGGGTAATCCTTCGACCATCTGCCCCTGGCATAGGTTCCGTTGAGCACAAGTGCCGCCGTGCGCTCGGGATAGGTCGCCGCGAACAGCATGCACATGGGACCGCCCTCGGAGCTGCCGAACAGAACCGTGCGCTTCGAGCCGACCGCATCCAGCACCGCCCGCATGTCCTCCATCCGCTCTTCCAGGGTCGGCAAACCGACATTTCGATCGGACAGCCCCGTGCCGCGCTTATCCATGCGGATCAGGCGCGAGAAGGCGCTGAGGCGATGGAGCACATGCAAAAGCCGCGGCGACGACCAGGCAAGGTCAAGGTTGGAGACCCATCCAGGCACATAGATCAGGTCGACCGGGCCGTCGCCGGTCACCTGATAGGCGATGTTGATCCCGGCCGATTTGACGTAATGGGTCGCGGGGCGCATCGGCTCGGCCGGGAACGCCGGCCGCTCGCCGGTTCGGGCTGGCGACGGTGGCGGCGTCTGGGAAGACGACGCCGAGGCAGCTGCCCGGGAGGCGGCTTGCGGGTGTCATGCGGCGCGTCCGCAGGTCTTCATAGAGATGTCGGGTTTCCGGCTCGGGCTGCAGGTTCAGTTCCCGCTGCAGCGCACCGCGGCAATTTTCATATTGCTTCAGCGCGAGAGTGAGCCGGCCCTGAGCCGCATAGGCTCGCATCAGGGCGCGGTGGATATCCTCCCTCAGCGGCTCCATGGCGAGCAGGCGCGTTGTCGAGCGCACGCATGAGGCAGGATCGTTCGTGGTGCAGTAATGCGCGACGAGCTTGTCCAGTGCCGCGACGGCCATCGCCCTCAGGCGCTCGCGCTCGACCCGCAGCCAATCCTCGAACGGCTCCTCCTTCAGGCCGAAGCCGTCGAGCAGGTCGCCGCGATAGACGACAAGCGCCTGTTCGAGGTGCTCCGGTTCGGAACCGGCGGCCAGCGCCTCGAACCGCACGACATCGAAATCAAGATCGTCGATATTGAGGGTAATGCTCTCGCCGTCGGTCAGGAACGTTCGGCCATCGGATCCGTCCATCCCTTTCCTGATAGCCGATAGGGCCTGTCGAAGGCTCATCCGCGCCTGGGCCTCACCGTTGCCGCCCCACAAAAGCGCGGCAAGCTTCTCGCGTGACTGCGAGTGTCCGGATTGCAGGGCGAGATAAGCCACCATAGCGCGCGCCTTGCGGCTGAAAACCGGGGTCGCCGCTGCGCCTCCGGCGAAGTCGAAACCGCCCAGCAGACAGAGATGAGGGTGCGACATCGGGTCCGCCCACGGCCACCACTTTGGTTGCGATCCTTTCCTGTAGTTGTCCCTAATTCAACCGTCATTTTCATCGGCCTGGCGTTTTCACGAATCCTTCACGCTGGCTCCAACGCGCCTCTCACGGCCGTGGTGGAGATTGTCCGGACGAGCAGCCCTTATTTCAGGAGGACACTATGCTACGCCCGAGTTCGTCCGAATGGCCCATCTGGCATGATGATCCCGGTCAAAATGAGCAGCCGCGCGGCGGCCCGTTACGCCACGATATTGCACTTACGCATTATCTCGAGAAGCAGCGGGCCTGCCGGGTATCAACGGTCCGCTCGTTCGATTTCCGGACCACCGCGATCCGCGCATGCGCGCTGATCGCGCGACTTGGGCGTGATTTTTTCCGGCGACTGCAGCCATTCAAACCGCGCATCGCTATGAAAAATACACTTAAGTTGACAGACGATATTGGCTTGAGGCTGGCGCAGATCGAAGCAGAGATAAGCAACTCGTTCTGGCGCCGGTGAGCACGACAGCGGGTTTCGGCTCGATCCCAATGGCCTTTTTAAGGTGAAAACTCCCCTTCGCGCTCAGCCTCATATCCCCGATCCATCCAGCAGCGGGACATCTTCTTCGTCCCAGGGGCTCGGCAATGAACCCTTGCTCAGATTGGCGGTCGGCAGCGGCATCCAGCATTTCAGCTCGGGTTCGGCGTATTCAACCACGCGTCCGGGCGACGAGTCGGAAGCGCGCCAGCCTTCGCTGCCGAACTGGTCGGCTCGAGACCAGTAGGCCAGGTCGACTTCCGCCGGCCCCTGCTCAGACGGCCGAACCGTGACAAGGATTCGGCTGCCATCCCTTGGCGCGCTCGACATGTGACGCCAGCGATCGGGCTCGTCCATCGTAATCTCCTCGCGCAATCTGCATCTCGGCTGTCCAGACGAATAGTCGCTTCGCGCACAAGGCCGGTCAACCCGAACTTTGCGCCGGCAGTCTATGATTGGCCGCCTGCCGGTCTGGCGCGACATGGGCTGCCGGTCATCAGCGCACCTTCGCCTTGACTGACCAGGCTCTCGTTTTCAGGGGAATGGACCCGCCCTCGCCGCGCGGCAGACTGTCGCGGAGCCTCTCCATCAATCTCTGGCGAGCTGCGGGTTCGAGACTCATGCAGTAGCCGGGCGCTGGTCCCGCACCCAGGGTGAAGGGACGCCAGTAGTCCTCAAAGTCCTTGAACACGGCCGGCATTTCAATCCGGGTGGAGTCGATGGAGCCCAGGCCCGCCTTCTCCGCCAAATCGGTCAATCCATCTTGTGTGCAAAATGGAAAACGTCTGTCCTCGGTAAGGTCGATGGCACCGGGGTCAAGCGCCGTCGCAGCGGTCCAGAAGGCCCGCATGAATTCCACCCCGCCGCCAGGATAATCCCACACATAGAATCCAATCGTCGCTCCAGGGCGGGCCACCCGCCGCATCTCGGCGAGCGCCTTTTGCCTGTCGGGGACGAAGTTGAGGACAAGCGCCGACACGACCATGTCCTTGCTGCCCGATTCGACTGCCAAGGCCTGCGCATCGCCTGCGAGAAACGCGACACGCTTGTCCGGCACGTTTGCCCGCGCCTTGGCGAGAAACCCCTCCGACGCGTCTATGGACACCAGGCTCCTGGGATTGCAACGGGCCAGGATGGCTGCCGACAGCGCCCCGGTTCCGCAACCCACCTCCAGCCAGTCCAGATCCTCCGCCGGATCGAGCCAATCCAGGAAAGGTGGAGCGATCTGACGGCTCCATCGCCCCATATAGAGGTCGTAACTATCCCCGGCCTGCCAAGCGTCGTGGCGCGTTGCCTCAGCCATCGCAATCTCCTCCCCTGATGATTTTCGACCCGTCGGACCGCGAGAATACGCCCGCCGCGCTCGCGGGAACAGGGGCCAGGAAGGTCTGCCCGGGGGATCGTAATCGGATGCCGACACGCGCACGCCCCGGGCCGGCAAGGCAGACGATCCGCGTCCTTGCTCAGCCTGCCCGGAAGGCGAGGCTCCGCCTCATCAGTTGGATGCTGAGCGCCAGGTCTCCGCTTCCGATGAACCAGGGCGACAGTATCCGGGACGACCTCAGTCCGCGATAGAGCAGATAGGGAAGTCCGAGCGACAGGGCGATCAGCGCCAACTCGGAAGACATTCCGAAGTCCCGCAGCGTGAAATGAACGAACTGATGGACGAACATGATCACCAGGGAGGCTGCGCCGATTTCCGCCAACGGAGCGATGCGCAAGCTCGGCATCGCCATGAAGCGGACGAGGCCGAGGATAAAGGTCGAGATCGCCAATGCAACGAGCAGGCCGAGAAGCGGCGGGCCGAAGATGGCGTTCTTCATGCTGAAGGTAAAGTCGGACCCCGACCGCGCCGCCGCGAGCGCAACCCCGGCAACCGCCACGACAAACACCGCCGACCACAGCGCGCTCATGCCGCGTTCGCGCAGGAAATGTCCGAACCAGAATGCGCCGATGGCGAGCGGCACATTCGTCAGAGCCAGCGGCGCGCGCACGTCCTGCCAGTAGGCCTGGATTGAATAGGCGAGGCCGACGGATGCGCCGACGAAGATCAGCATTCCGGGATCGGTCGGTCCGCTGGTCCTGATCGCGACCTCGTTATAGACAAGTTGCGTGGCGACGAGGCAGGTGACGAACCAGAACACGCCGAGTTCGCGCGTCAGGTGCCGTCCGCCCAGCAGCGCGTCGGTGATGAGTTCCCTGATCTGCCAGGGCGCCGGGGTGTCGCCGCGCAAAAAGTCCACAACGAGCACGCTCGCCATGATCGCGCCGAGAAACATTACATAGGGAATGAGCAGGCCCTGGACGCGCTTCCGGAAAAGCGCCTTCCTCTCCGTGACGGCAAAAAGGTAGCCGGATATGATGAAGAAGAACGGCATGAAGAACAGCGATGCCGTAAAGTAAATCGGGTGCGCCCAGCGCCAGGTGCTGTGGTCGAGGACGTGGGCCATGACGACAAGGGTGATCCCCAAGCCCTTGGCGGTGTCCAGCCAGGTCTCACGTATGGGCAGGTTCAACTTCAGCGTTTCCTGGATACGGCTTATCGGCCGGCCCGGTCCTTCGGTTTCGATGGCGATTGTGCATTGCATCATACTGTGTGGCAAGTGCGAATTGGCTCGGAGGTCCGCATTGCCGGTTGCCGCCGACGCAATGTCGCAAAAGTCGGCGAAATTTAGCATTCCGCTTGATTTTCCGCCGATCTTCACCCATTGTTGCGTTGCACAATAACAGGCTGGTGCCGACTATGGCAGTTCAAGCGATAGGAAACCTTGGCCGGCACGGGCTGCCGTTCTTGCAACCAGCCGGCTGTTGAAATCGATCGCGCTTTGACCTCGGATCGACCAGGTCCGATTCAAGCAGCAAAGGACCAAGATGCTTCGCGACTTGTCCGCCTATAAGAAAATGTTGATGCTCGGCATTGTCGGGCTGGTGCTCGTCGCCATCGTCGACGCCTTCAGCAACCTGCCCGTCGTCTCCGGCTGCGCGTTCTACAGCAATTGCGCGATCGATAGCTCCGTAGAAGCACCGATTGAGCAAAGTCAGGATCCGACGCTGCAATGAAGCCCCCCGGCAAGTCGGCGCTTATCGTCTATGACGGCGACTGCATCTTCTGCCAGAGCTTTGTCCGCTTTGCCCAGCTGCGCGACGCGGTCGGTCCTGTCGAGTTGCTCGACGCGCGCTCCGGCGACCCGCGCGTTGTCGGGTATCAGCGCCAGGGCTTCGACCTGAACGAGGGCATGCTCTTCGTTTTCGAGGATCGCGTCTACCACGGCGAGGAAGCCATCAATCTCCTGGCGATCCTCAGTTCCTCTTCGACGTTTTTCGGCTGGCTCAACCGCAGGATTCTCTCGAACAGGACGGCCGCGCGGCTGATCTATCCGGCGCTCAAGCTCGGACGCCGGGCCACCCTGAGGCTTCGCGGCCGCTCGCTGATCCCTGCCGACCTCGAACGGCGCTAAAGCATGTTGCCCAAAAGCATGCCCTCGGGCCCTGACCCGAGGGTGCGCAGCGGTTTTGCGATAGCGACCATGAACTTAAAGCGGCGCGTTAATCTTACAGGCGCGACGCGCTTTGGACATTTCCTGACGAAATGGATGGCTTAAGTCGACGGCCCGGCGACATCTACCAATTTCATTCGTGAGAGCGGCGTTCAGTGGGTGCAGGCCTTCGGCCGCGAGAAATCCACCAACTTGAACACAAGCAACTTGCGTTCGATGAGGCTGGGCATTTCGCCCGCGAAGGTCGACGCGTTGGCGCGGGTAATCGTCTCGCCATCCTTCACGTAAGTCACCCAAGCCTCGGGCTTCCGGCGCAGCTGTTTCTTCAGATCGAGGAGGACGTGGTAATTGCCCGCCAGCGACTGCCGGACGAGATGGGGCTCCGAGGAATCAACGATCTTCACCACCTCGTTTTGATAGTTGAACATGTATGGTGGCCTGGGAAAGAGCAGATGGTTGGTCTGGCCGGCTTCCGTGTGCAGATTGCTGAACATGTTGATGGAACTCTCCGTCTTGAGCCCGACATAGGGTGACAGGCAGGAAAGGAAGAACAAGCCCGGCACCAAATAGACCCAGAGCGGCTGGCGCGGCGAGGAAACGGTCTGGCAAGGCAGATTCTGCAGAGCCACATGGGCCAGCACGACCATCGCCGCGCCGCCCACTACCGCCCAAATGAGGATCCAGACGGAGTGGACCATCATGTCGAAGGAGCGCCCGGGAAAAGCATAGGTGAGCAGAATGACGAGAGTGACCGCGAACAGCATCACGGCGGCGCCCGGCAGCAAGATCCCGATCCGGCCGAACGTCTCGCGCAGCGGATTGGTAAACTCCAGCGAGCTGCGATAGAGCGCCTCGCTGGCGGGCGTGGGGATGCTCAGCACATACAGCGCGAACACCAGGCTGGAAAAGTCCATGTACCAGGAATAGGCCGAGATCGGGATCACGTAATGGAAGACGAGTGCGAGGATGAACCCCACGGCGAAATAGCGCTTCCAGTAGAGAGACACAATCGCGATCGCCTCAATGACGAAGGTGGCGAAGATCGCAAGATACCGGCCAAACAGATTGTCCTCGAGGCCGAACGGACGAGCCAGCGGAGCGTAGAGGCCCACCGCGCAACTCACGGAAGGATCGAGGAAATCGGTGTTGATCTTGTGGAAGATGCCGTAGAAATACATGATGGCGAGCAGCGCCCGGGCGACGATCCGGATCTGTTGATAAAGCTCCATCCGGGCCAGCGCGGCGCCGCGGCCGGCGGCCCGCAGATAGAGCACTGCCGCACTGAGCAGGATAGCCCCGTTCATCACCGCCGTGATCGTCTTGTTGTTCGAAGCGACCGGCATGCGCAGCGCGTACAGCACAAGCGATACCATCACGAGCCCGATCAAGAACTCGGTTCGCCGCGGGTACAGCAGGAGTAGCAGGCTGAACAGGACGACCGACCAGCTCAGAGCGGCAAACAGCGGCCCCTTGTAGCCAAGCATGGAGTAGATATCACCGGCGATACTGAAGATCGCCGCCATTGCCCAGAACGGGGCAAATGCGGTCAATCCGTCAAATGTATCGTCCCGTCCTCTGACTTTCGTGATCTTGCTGCGACCAACGTTCCATATCGGCGTCGCGCTTGAATACTGCTGCTGCCCAATAAACACCAGTTAGCCCCCGCTGCCCTATGTTGCACTGCAACATCAGCACGAGCGCAGAGTAAGAGTCAATCCGCCGTCGTCGGTAGCTCCTGCTGCCGAGCATCAGCCATTGGGAGAGGTGCGGCGGACCCAAAGCGGGATGCGTTTAATTTGAACTGGCCATCCCGCTCCATTTGTTTCGCCCGCGACTGCATGTCGCCCAAGGCATGCCCTCGGGCCTGACCCGAGGGCGCGCAGCAGTATCAGGACAACGACATGTCAACACAACGACATGTATGAAAACAAGAACTTGAAGCGGCGCATTAATCTTGCGGATGCGCCGCGCTTCGCCGACTAACGCTGCTTTGCCGTTCTGGGAAATTCCACCACGTCAGCGGGCGGACGCTTGTACTGGGCTGCGACAATTGCATCGATCAGGATGTCCAGGGCGGCGCGCGCCGCGCTGCTCGTCTCGTCATCGCCGCGCAAATAGTGACAGGCTCGTTCAAGATGGAGGTGGGCTGCGGCAAAGTCACTGGTCATGGATTCTCCTTTTGCCCGCCGCTGGACAACGATGGCCCATTTCGATTTACCCAAAGGCGAACATCCACAGCTGGATTTGAATCAAATATGGCGGGTTAACCAGATCTTCAGCATCGCGAGGTGACCTTGCGGCTGCGGACATGTGTTGAGTTCCGCCTCAGGCAACAGACCCGCTCCGGAGACGGGGGCGGGTTTTTGCTTGAATGGTGCCGAACTGCCTGTCCAATGCTCACGCGCTACGCTGCCGCGGCGGAGCCGACCTAGCGTCAAGCAGCGAAGCGGCCCACCGCAAAGGGCGCGAGGCAGTCAGGATCGCCGCGCCCGGCAATGAGGTCGGCGACCAAGCGGGCGGTGATCGGCGCCAGAGTGAGGCCGAGATGACCATGACCGAAGGCATGGATCACCCTGCGGCCGCCACGTGACCGACCGATGACGGGCCGGGAATCGGGCAGCGACGGCCGGAACCCGAGCCATTCGGATGAGGACCGGCCCAGTGAGGGGAAGAACTGCCTGGCACCGCGATCCAGCAGCGCCAGCCGGCGCGGATTTGCCGGCGCTGCAAGCCCGCCGAGCTCGACGGTTCCGGCGACACGCAGCCGGCCGGTCATCGGCGTCATGTAGAAGCCGAGATCGACAGGACAGACCGGACGATTGAGCAAAGGCGCTTCGGTCGGGAATTCGAGATGATAACCGCGTTCGGTCTCGAGCGGGATGCTGTCGCCGACCTGCATAGCCAACGCCCGCGATTGCGCACCCGCGGCGATCACCACCGTATTCGCCTTGATGCGAAGGCCGGAACCGCTGAGCCTGACACCGTCCGCCTCGACCTGCAGCCCTGATATGGCAGCCTGTGCCACCGACACGCCGCGGGCGGTTCCGGCATCGAGCAGCCGCCGCATCAGCGTCTTTGGATCGGTGACATTCATCGAATCCGGGAAGTACAGTCCGCTGGCCCCGGTCGTGGGCAGGCTCGGCTCGAGCGCGGCCACCTCTCCCGGCGTCAGAACCTCCTGATGCACGCCAAACCCGGCGCGCAGCGCCCTGCCACCGGCCGCCCTGGCGAAACCGCTCTCGCGACGATACAGGTAGAGGCAGCCGTTGCGGCGCAGCAGGTCGACCATATCGGCCTCTTTCGCCATCTCCTCCCAGGCCGGCAGGGCCTCGGCGAGAAGCCCGGCGAGCGCCAGCGCATTGGCCCGGGTGGCCGCCGGAAGCGACTCTCTGACAAAACTGACCAGCCACGGCGCCAACTGGAACAGAGCCGGCCAGCGAAGCGAAAAAGGGCTGTCTGGATCGAGCAGCAGTTTTGGCAGCGCGCGCAGAACGGCCGGATTGCCGACCGGCATACAGGCATATTCGGCGATCGTTCCGGCATTGCCGAACGAAGCGCCGGAGCCCGGCTCATTGGGGTCGACAAGCAAGACTTCGCGGCCCTCGGCGGCAAGGCGGAGCGCCGTCGCAAGCCCGATAACGCCAGCGCCGACAATGGCGATTTCAACGGTTTCCGCTGCTGCCACGACTAAACCCCTAGACGAAGCCAGGCAGTTGCAGATGCCCGGCCGCGAGCAGTTCGGCCATGGTGTTCAGCGCGGTGCGCAGATCGTCGAGCGAGCGCGCGGCGCCGACATTGATGCGCACTCCGTGCTGCACCGGCTCGCGCCCGACCGCGAAGGCATCGCCGGGAAGAACGGCAACGCCACGTTCCAGGCAGGTACGAGCGAAACCCGCGCCGCGCCACGGCTCCGGCAGGCGCAGCCAGGCATGCGTCGAGGTGGCGTGGCTCTGGACATCGTAGCGGCCGAGGATTTCGGTGAGGATGGCCTGGCGCTGGCGAAGCTCCTGCTTCTGGGCTTCGATGATACGCGCCGCCGAGCCCTCTTCTATCAGCCGTGCGCCGATCAGCGCGGTCAGAGGGCTGATGCTCCAGCAGTTTATGCGCAAGGCCGCAGCGACCTGGCCGGCTATGGCGCGTGGCGCGATCACAAAACCGAGGCGCAGTCCCGGGGCAAGGCATTTCGACAAGGCGCCGATGTGAACCGTCAATTCGGGCTCGAGGCTGGCAAGCGACCGCGGCGGATTGTCCGCCAGCGGCCGATAGACGTCATCCTCGATGATGAGGACGTTATGGCGACGGGCGACAGTCACCAGCTCGTGCCGGCGCTCCTCGCCCAGCGTGATGGTGGTCGGGTTGTGCAGGGTCGGCACCAGGAAGACCGCGCGCGGGCGCAACTGCACGCAGGCCGCCTCGAACGCGTCGGCCCGCATGCCGCCACGGTCCATGGCGATGCCTCTGAGATCGAGCCCGTGCACCCGGCACAGTGCATTGATGCCCTGATAGGTCACTTCGTCGGCGAGCACGACCTCGCCCTGCCTGGTCACCGCGCCAAGCACGCAATCCAGCCCATGCTGGGCGCCCGTCGCCAGCACCACCCGGCCGGGATCGCCGGCGCCGGCGACCGGCTGCATCCACTCGGCGATCGCCGCCCTCGCCCACAGCGGCCCCTCGGGCGGGTGATAGTCCTGAAGCGTAGCGTAGTGCCGGTCCTTGGCCAGGCGCGGCAGCAGCAGGGCCAGGGCATCGAGATAGGCCGAGGTTGCCGGCCGGTTGACGGAAAGGTCGATGACGCCGCTGTCGTCGCTTGGCGCCGACACGAAACCGGGTCCTTCGCCGCCATTGCGGGCAGCCACCGTGGTGCCGCGTCCGGGCCGCGCTTCGAGCAGGCCGCGCTGCTGCAGCGTCGACAGCGCCCGCGTCACCGTGGTGACGTTGATGCCAAGCGCGCGGGCAATCTCGCGCTGCGGCGGCAGTCGGTCTCCAACCGCAAGCGTGCCGGCGGTAATCCGTTCGGCAATAGCGTCGGCAAGGCGCCGGTAGACTGGGCCTTCCTCCGAGGCGAGTTGCAGGTCCTGAAGCATGCGGATTAGCGGTTTCGGTGTGTTGACACTCTGGCTACCGGCGCATCTAGCATAAGACAATGCTCCGGACAATAGCGCTTGTCCGGTGCCTTAATCCGAAATCCGAGCTAAAAATCTCACACAATATCGAAGAAAGCTGCTTGACGGGCAAACTTGTCTGCATCTATGGTTCTTTAGCGATTGATTGTGTGAGCATACAAGTTTTGGTTTGCCGCCATGCGCGGCCAGCGTCAAGCGAGACCGGCACATGGACGGCAAGCACCACCTCGTTTCGACAAGCGGCCATCGCCGGCGCTCAACGGATTTCCGTCCGTGATCGCCGAAGCGACAGGCCTGTCACGCGACAGCGCCGGTCCGGCACCGGAAGCCAATGCCGGCAGCCCCAATGCCGGTGGCCGGGGATTTGTCGAGTTCGTCGATGTCGAGAAATCCTATGACGGCCGCACTTTCGCGGTGACACGGCTGAACCTCAGCGTGGCGCGCGGCGAGTTCCTCACCCTTCTCGGCCCCTCAGGTTCGGGCAAGACGACGACGCTCAACATGCTTGCCGGCTTCGAACGGCCGACCAGCGGCGTCATCACGCTTGAAGGCCGGTCGGTCGACAGGCTGCCGCCCTACGAACGCAACATCGGCATGGTATTCCAGAACTACGCGCTGTTTCCGCACATGAGCGTCGAGGAGAACGTCGCCTTCCCGCTCTCGGTCCGCAAGACCACCAGGGCGGACGTGGCATCCCGCGTCGGCCGCGCGCTCGACATGGTGCGGCTGCGGCAATTCGGCGACCGGCGGCCGGCACAGCTTTCCGGCGGCCAGCAGCAGCGTGTCGCGCTTGCCCGCGCCCTGGTGTTCGAGCCAAGCCTGGTGCTGATGGACGAGCCGCTCGGCGCGCTCGACAAGAAGCTGCGCGAGCACATGCAAATCGAGATCAAGCAGCTGCACACCATGCTCGGCGTCACCATCGTCTATGTCACGCACGACCAGAGCGAGGCGCTGACCATGTCGGACCGCGTTGCCGTGTTCAATAATGGCGGGATTGCCCAGCTCGGTTCGCCTGACGATCTCTACAACACGCCGGAGAGCTCGTTCGTCGCCAGCTTCATCGGCGAGAACAACACGCTGGAAGGCAAGGTCGAGCGCGTCTCCGGCAAGGAGTGCCGCGTCGCGCTGCACGGCGGCGGTTCGGTCGCCGCGCTGGCCATCGGCGTCGCCGAAGGCGCGGCCTGCCATGTCGCCATCCGCCCGGAACGGTTGAAGCTCGCGCCCGCTTCGAACGGTGCAAATGCGTTAGCCGCCACGGTCGAAGGCCGCATCTATCTCGGCGACCACCAGCGTCTTCTGGCCAGGCTGGAAAGCGGCCAGGTGCTGACCGTCAAGGTCGGCCCCGAAGCGACCATGGGCAACGGGGAACCGGTCACGGTTTCCTGCGCGCCCACCGACTGCCGCGCCTTTCCGGCCGATGCCGGAACGGGCGGTTCCATCTCGAAAACAGGGGAATAAGAACAATGAAAATCACAAAAGCCCGGCTGTTCGCCTTCGCGGCAGCCACAGCATTCATCACCATGGGAAATGCCGCTTTCACGGAAGAGCTTTCGATCATGGCCAGCGGCGGCGCCTGGCAGGATGCCCAGCGCAAGGCATGGTTCGAGCCGTTCAGCAAGGAAACCGGGATCAAGATCGTCGAGCAGGAATATCTTGGCGATCTTGGCAAGGTCAAAGCGATGGTCGATACCGGCAACGTGCCGATCGATCTGGTGACGGTCGAGACCGCGACCGTGCTGCAGGGTTGCGACGCCGGCATTCTCGAGCGGCTCGACTATTCCAGGATCGCCCCGCGTGAAAAGTTCATCGAAGGTTCGGCGCTCGACTGCGGCGTCGGTCTCGACGCCTATGGCGATGTCCTTGCCTATGACCCCAACGTGCTGAAGGAGGCGCCAACCTCGGTCCTCGACATCTTCGACACGACGAAGTTTCCGGGCAAGCGCGCGATGCGCAAGTTTCCGGCACAGAACCTCGAATGGGCACTGATGGCCGACGGGGTCGCGGCGGCCGATGTCTACGAGGTGCTGGCAACCCCCGAAGGCGTCAACCGCGCTTTCAAGAAGCTCGACACCATCAAGCAGGACATCGTCTGGTGGGATGCCGGCGCACAGCCGCCGCAGCTCCTCGCATCCAAGGAAGTGGTGATGACCACCGCCTGGAACGGCCGTATCCAGAACGCCATCGACAAGGACGGGGCGCCGTTCAAGATCGTCTGGAACAACCAGATCCTCGAATATGACATGATCGCCATTCCGAAGGGCGCCAAGAACCCGGATCTGGCCTACAAATACCTTGCCTATATCAGCCAGCCGGAAATCAACGCCAAGCTCGCCAGCTACATCACCTACGGGCCGGTGCGCATCGATGCGGCGTCCTTCGTCGCGCCGGACGCCCTGCCGAAATTGCCGAACGCACCCGACCACATGACCGCTTACCTGGTCGCCGATACCGAATTCTGGGGCGACTATGGCGAGGATCTGGTCAAGCGCTTCAACGCCTGGCTCGCGCAGTAGGGAAAATGTCGGCGCTCGAGCCCACGAAACTGGACCGGCCGCGGGCAAGCCGCGACTGGTCGGCCGCCGATTCCGGCACAGCAAAGTCGGTTGCGGCTGCACTTCGCCGCGCCGATCTCGGCGACCGCCTGCGATCGCTGACGCTGGCGGCACCTTTGCTGGTGCTGCTGGCATTGAGCTTCGGCATCCCGATTGTCCTGTTGCTGTCGCGCGCCGTTTATGATCCGACGATTGCCGACGCCTTGCCGCAGACCAGCCAGGCATTGCGCGGCTGGAACGGCACCGGACTGCCCGACGATGCTGCGTTCCTGGCCCTTGCCGCCGATCTCCGCAGCAATCAGGCCAAGGGCACCGCCTACGAACTCGCCAAGAGCCTCAACGCCCGCCTCCCCGGCGCGCGCAGCCAGGTGCTCAAGACGGTGCGCCAACTGGATTCTGCCGACCGGCCGCCGCTGGAGGTGATGAAAGCGGTGCCGTTCTGGTCGGCGCCGGGCACATGGCCGGTCATCGAGAGCGGCACCCATAGCGTGACGTCGTTCTATCTGCTGAGCGCGCTTGACCTGCGCTGGAATGCCGATGGCGGCATCGAAAGAGTGCCACCCGAACAGGCGATCTTCGTGCAGGTGTTCATGCGCACATTTTTGGTCGCCGCAGCCGTGACGCTAGCCACGCTGGTCCTGGGCTTCCCCCTCGCCTATCTCATCGCCTCCGTGCCCAAGGGCCTCGCCGCAATCCTCATCGTTGCGGTGCTGCTGCCGTTCTGGACGTCGATCCTGGTGCGAACCGCGGCCTGGACGGTGCTCCTGCAGAAATTCGGCCTGGTCAACGACCTGCTGCTGTGGCTCGGCGTCGCCGACGACCGGTTCGATTTGATGTACAGCCGCATCGGCCTGATCATCGCCATGACCCACATCCAGCTGCCGTTCACCCTGCTGCCGATCTACAGCGTCATGCGCACCATCCAGCCCTCGCAGATGAAGGCTGCCTATTCGCTCGGCGCAAAACCTTTCACCGCGTTCCGCCGCGTCTACCTTCCACAGGTCTTTCCGGGCGTCATGGCCGGCTGCCTGCTCACCTTCATCCTCTGCCTCGGCTACTACATAACGCCGGCGCTGATCGGCGGCGCCAGCGATCAGCTGATCAGCAATTTCATCGCCAGCTATGTCAATGTCGAACTGAATTGGGAGATGGCGGCGGCGCTCAGCTTCATCCTGCTCGTCTTCACCCTGGCGCTGTTCGGCATCTTCGCCCGCATCCTCGGCCTCGACCGTCTCAAGCTGGTGTAGCCATGTTGCTGTCTCCCTATCCAACGACAGGCGAAAGAATCCGCATCACCCTGCTCTGGCTGTGGTGCGGCATGGTGATCCTGTTCCTCCTCGTGCCGATCCTCATTCCCGTTCCCTTGTCGTTCAACAGCGGCGCCTTCTTCATCTTTCCGCTGGAGGGAATTTCGACGCGCTGGTACGAGGTCGTGCTCGGAACCCAGCGCTGGCAGGCAGCCATCGGCAACAGCCTGATCGTTGCGTTCGGGACGACGCTGATCGCAACGATACTCGGCACGTTGACGGCGATCGCACTTTCCGACGAAAAATTTCCCGGCCGCCGCATCGTCATGCCGCTGCTGCTGTCGCCGTTGATCGTGCCGGTGGTGATCACCGCCGTCGGCTCGTATCTGTTCTATGCGCGCGTCGGCCTCGCCAGCACCTATGCCGGGATCATCCTGGCGCATACCGCACTCGCCAGCCCGTTCGTCGTCGTCACGGTGGGGGCGAGCCTCTCCGGCTTCGACCGCAATCTGATGCGCGCCGCCGCCATCTCCGGCGCAAGACCCATCACATCGTTCTTCAGGGTGATGCTGCCGCTGATCCTGCCCGGCGTGCTGTCAGGGGCGGCCTTTGCGTTCGTCACCTCGTTCGACGAGGTCGTCGTGGCGCAGTTTCTGGCCAGCGCCAATCAGCGCACGATGCCGCTCGAGATGTTCATCGGCCTGCGCGAGAAGCTCTCCCCCGCAATCACCGCCGCCGCGACGCTGATGATGGCACTGTCGATCGTGCTGCTGGTCGTCGCCAATGTTCTGGCCCGCCGTGGCAAGCAGCGACCGCGTATTGATTAGCCTTCGCGCGGCGGTCGGCCCGAGCCGCTATAGGTCTTCCTGCATCAGGCCGCTTTACGTTGCGATTTCCATGTCTCGTGGTGCTTGCCCCAGGCCGACATGACCGTCACCGCATCGTTCAGGCTAAAGCCGAGCGGCGTGATCGAGTATTCCACGCGAGGCGGCACTTCGTCATAGGCGCGCCGGCTGATCAGCCTGTCGGCTTCCATCTGCCGCAATTGTTGCGTGAGCACCTGTTCGCTGACGCCAGGCAGCAAACGGCGCAGTTCGGCGAAGCGGTAAGGCCGCAGGTGCAGTTCCCATAGCAGCGAGGTCTTCCATTTTCCGCCGATTGCCTGCAGCGCGGCAGCAAAACCACAGCTGTCCGGTTCCTTGCGCCTCATTTGGCAGCTCCTGTCATGATGGCGATAGCTTACCTCAAGGTGCGTACTTCTCAGAGAACGAACGGAAGTTCTGAGTACTCGCGCCCTATCTCAGAAATGTACAGGGCCAGGGCGGCGGTCGAAATATCGCTGAGGGAATGTCGCCGCTCAAGATCTTCGAGTATATGGCGCACGGCAAACCGACAGTATCCTCCGACCTGCCAGTTATCCGTGAAGTTTTGAGGGATAGAGTTAACAGCGTTCTGGTGTCCCCAGACAACTTGTCGGACTGGGTCAAAGCCCTTCAGCGCCTGCGCGAAAACAAGGTGTTTCGGGATCAGATTGGGCTGCAGGCGAAGACGGACTTTCTGGCCAAGCATAGCCGCATCGCACGCGCAACCAACATATTAAAGGAAATCGAAAAGCGGATGCCGTCGAGCGGAAGCTTATAGGGCTGCACAGTTTGTCTTGTTTGGCGGCCGTTGATCCAAGTGTCGGGCATCGCGCCTGCAGTCAATGTCGTCTGCTACGCCATCAAGTCCATTGCGGGCAGCGAGATTTCGAACGAGGTTGCCGAGGTCGCAATGTCGTCTTTTCGATAAAGGATCTCGTGGACGGAGTGGACCGACACGCCTGCGGCTATGGTTACCAGATCAACGTCAGCCAATTGATGCACTCGGGCAGCGGCGAACCCTACCGGATCGCGATCTGCGGCGGCGAGTCGACGGAACCGTGGCCGGAACCGACGGCTCCGGTCGAGGCCGGCCTGCGCGAGAAGGCGATGGACTTGGTCGGGTGGAGCTACGAGGAAGCAGGGCTGAGGCCGCAGCCGGACCTCGAAGTCGGCGGAACGCAATGTCCCACCTGTTTGTTGCACTTGACCTGGCTTCCGGAGGGGCTTAGGCCGTGGCGATGGCGAGCAACGCCTAAACGCGACCAGAGCGGACCGTAAACCCTCTTCACCGCGAGGAGTGGTCGTGTCCCACCGCGTGGTGTAGGTCGGCGATAGCGAAGCCGCTCGCGAGCGCGCCCTCAACAGCGCTGTAGCGAGCGAGCGGCGCAGCGGCGGTCATCGATGTTCTTCGGTAGGGTTGGGTTGCTGACACAACCTGATTCGAAGGAACCATCGATGACCAACGACATGATGAACCTGCGCACGCTCGTAGAGAAGACCCCCGATGCCGATATCCTGCGCGAGATGATCGGCTTTGCCGCCGAGCGGCTGATGGAGCTGGAGGTGGGCGCCGCCACCGGCGCGGCCCATGGCGAGAAGAACCCACTGCGGCTTGTCCAGCGCAACGGCTACCGCGACAGAGACTGGGAGACGCGGGCCGGCACCGTCGAGCTGCGCATCCCCAAGCTCAGGAAGGGCTCTTACTTCCCGAGCTTCCTTGAGCCGCGGCGCATGGCCGAGAGGCGCTGATCGCCGTCATCCAGGAGGCCTACGTCCAGGGTATCTCGACGCGCTCGGTCGACGACCTGGTCAAGGCGATGGGCATGAGCGGCGTCTCCAAGAGCCAGGTCAGCCGGCTGTGCGAGGAGATCGACGGCAAGGTGAAGGCCTTCCTCGACAGGCCCATCGAGGGCGACTGGCCCTATCTGTGGATTGATGCCACCTACCTGAAGGTGCGCCGCGGCGGACGCATCGTCTCGGTCGCCGTCATCATCGCCGTCGGTGTCAACGCAGACGGCTGGCGCGAAGTGCTGGGCATGGAGGTCGGCACGTCTGAGGCCGAGCCGATCTGGACGGAGTTTTTGCGCAAGCTGACCCGCCGCGGCCTGTGCGGCGTCAAGCTCGTCGTTTCCGATGCCCATGAAGGCATCAAGGCGGCCGTCACCAAGGTGCTGTGCGCGACATGGCAGCGCTGCCGGGTCCATTATGCCGATGTCCGGATTATGCCGACCTTGCGGGTGGATGTCGGCTTCGGAGGCGGTGATCGCTGCGATGGGGT